>JACPLM010000035.1 GCA_016186525.1 Candidatus Nealsoniibacteriota bacterium
CAAGGTAATGTTTTTTTGGCCGGGCAAACGGGCATACAAATGTATTTAGCTAAATGCTGCAAACCGCAGTTTGGCGAAGAAATTAAAGCTTATCTGACAAAATCGCGAGGGGCTTCAGTTCATCAAACTAAATGCGAAAATTTTATGAAATTCCAAAAAAAATGTCCTCAAAAAATAGTGGAAGCGTCTTGGTTTAATAAAGAAAAACTATACGCTGCTTCTCTGGAAATAAAAGCTCAAGACCGCGTGGGATTGTTAAGCGACGTTTCATCGGCTATGAGCAGATTGGGAATAAATATTATAAACTGCCAAACTAAAACAAAACCCGGAGAAAAATCAGCCGTAATTTCAGCTGACATCGAAATTTCCGGCTGGGAAGACTTAGACCGCTTATTTTACCATCTTCGCCAAGTCAAGGGCGTAAACGACATCAAAAAAATATAACAAAAATAAAAAAACACGCTCCGCCAAACAGCGGAGCGCGCTTTTTCTGCATCTATTTAATTTTCTTAAGCAGGTTTTCCAGCTCTTTTTTGGAGTCAAAGAAAATAGTCAGTTTGGGCAGGCCGGACTCAACTCTTAATTTAAGATTTTTAATTCCGAAGATTCCTCTGATTTTTTCTTCAAAATCTTTTACCTCCTTAGAGGCGGCTGTAATTTGTTTTTTCACTGGCTGCCAAATATTTAATTTCTGGACCAAACTCTCGGCATCTCTGACACTCAAGCCGTTTCTAACCACTGTCGCAAAAAGATTCTTTTGCTTTTGAAGATCTTGAACTGCCAATATGGCTCTGGCGTGGCCCTCGGAGATTTTCTCTTCTTTTAATCCTTCTTTTATCTCGATGGGCAAGTCCAAAAGCCGCAAAGTATTAGCCACAGATTCCCGGCTTTTGCCAACCATATGAGCTATGTCTTTCTGTAGAAATTTGAATTCATCCTGCAATCTCTTATATGCTTCAGCTTTTTCCATGGGATTCAAGTCTTCTCTCTGGACGTTTTCGATTAAAGCTACTTCCAGTTTTTCCTGCTCGGTCGGATCTCTCACAATAACCGGGACTTGGGCAAGACCTGCCATTTTTGAAGCCAAAAGACGCCTTTCTCCGGCAACCAGCTGATACTCGGTAGCTCCGCCGGAATCTTTCTGCATGCGGCTGACAAGCAATGGCTGTAAAATTCCATGCTCTTTAATGGAGTCAGCCAGCGACCTTAAACCGTCTTGGTCGAAAATTTTTCGCGGCTGATAAGGATTGGATTTTATTTTATCGATGTCGATATAAAAAATCGGCTCCTGCTTAATTGCTGCCGGCTTCTGGTCGCCTTTTTTTGGAATTAACGATTCTAAACCCTTGCCAAATGTGTTAGTCATATATTTTCAAGGTTAATTATTTCTTCTGCCAAATTCCTGAAAGCTTGAGCGGCTTGTGAGTTTGGCGCATATTGTAAAATTGTTTTGCCGAATCTCGGGGCTTCAGCCAAAACCACAGCTCTTGGAATCACGGCGTTAAAAACATGTCCGGGAAACTTTTGCCTGATTTCTTCTGCCACCTCTCTTGATATATTGTTATTTTTACTATACATCGTTAAAAGCGCTCCGGCAATCTTTAAATTTTTGCCAAGATTATTTTTCACCAAATCAACGGTTGACAATAACTGCCCGAAACCTTCTAATGCCAAATATTCGCATTGAACCGGAATTAAAACTTCATCGGCTGCGCAAAGGGCGTTAAGAGTCAACAATCCCAAACTCGGAGGAGAATCAATGATAACAAAATCGTAGGGCTCTTTAACTTTATCTAAAATCTGGCTTAATTTGAATTCGCGATTTTCGGCCGATACCAGCTCAACTGTGGCTCCCGCCAAATCCGGGGAAGCCGGCATAATTTCATAATTAAAAAACGGGCTTTTCCTGATAATGGCCGAAGGGCTGACCTGGCCAGTCATGGCGTGGTAAATGGAAAGAGGCAGCTTTTCGGGAGCCATCCCCAAAGAAAAAGTGGCATTGGCCTGATTATCGAGGTCTACCAATAAAACTCTTTTGCCCATAGCCGCCAAAAAAACCGGAAGATTTACGGCAGTTGTCGTTTTACCAGTCCCGCCTTTATTGTTGGCAATAGCAATAACCCTAGTCATTAAATTAAATTAGCATATTTTTTTTTCTTTGACAAATGCCAAAAAAATTGATAAACTTTTATAAGTTTCTTATGCCTGAGTGGCGGAATTGGCATACGCGTGCGACTCAAAATCGCATGAGCTTACGCTCTTGAGGGTTCAACTCCCTCCTCAGGCACCATAATCAAAAAGCTAGGCATATTGCCTAGCTTTGTTTTCTTAAAAATATCCCGAAAGAACAAATTTAACTCTTGAAAAAATAGGGGTATCTCTGTGCCCTGCTATTTTCCTCTTGATCATAAGCCGCGGCAGCGCCTCTGTTTCTTTCGCTTCCATATCCTTCAAAATATCGAATCCCAGTTTGGCCCTCCTTATCGCGGCTGCTCTGGCCAAGACATCACTGCAGTAGCACAATTTTCTGCGGGTTTGCTCATCTGTATTGTTATTTATTGCTACCCCGAGCAATACCCAACCATTTTGGTCGGAGGATAATCTTTGCAAAACTTCCGGTGCCGTATTGGGATTCTCAGCCACTGCCTTTCTCACCCAAAAATCTGGATGAGTGGCCAGATCGCTCAAGAAAGAAACCGCATCTAACTCTCTTAAAACGCGAACCTCCGTGGCTTTCCACAAACGGCCGTAAATATTCTTTTCTTTGACCGGAATTGTATTTTTCCAAAATAGGAAACGAATCTCTCTCTCCTCAAGCGGTTCGGTTCGAAGAACAATCTGCGTCTTATCGCCTACTGGCTCAACCTCGAATAACCGATCGGCCCTTGAACTATGCACCAAAGATGTTGCTGCGTCTCCAAAAACTACTCCCCCGGTAAAGGACTCATCGTCCTTTTTAAATGATCTTCCCTTAATGGTTTCCCCAATTTTTCTCCCCTCTTTACTTGTCCAGATCACCTGCATTTTAGCGCCTCCTTTTTAGTTTTTTCAATCCCAGCGTTCCCTTCAATCGACTGCTTATAATACGCCGATGTTATTTACTTGTCAAGAGTATTTTAACCAGCCAGCCGGAGAAGATGCCGACTAAGGCGCCGGCGAGAATGTCGGAGGGCCAGTGGATGCCCGCGAAAACTCGCGATATAGAGATCAAAAAGCTGGCGGCAAAGGCTAGTGCGCCAACTTTTTTGTTATAAAAATAAACAACCGTAGATAAAGCGAACGAGAAAGCAGCGTGGCCAGAAGGAAAAGAGCCGCTATCGGAGTGTTCCAGCAACAAATTAACATTATTTTCTACAAACGGCCTTGGCCCTTCCCATAGCCAACGAATTAATTCCACAATGCCAAGACGGGCAATTATTGCCGCTAAAAAGACTTGGAAAATAATTTTCCATTTTCGCCAGAATAACAAAAAAACTAAAACTGCTAAAATATAGCCGAGGTACTTGGCAAAGAAAATTCCAGTTGCATCAAGATACGCCCATTTTCCGGCCAAACTATTAATTTTTTGGAATAAAATATAATCCATCTTTAAATTTTCAAATTAGCATCTGCTTTTATATTTTTAACTTTTTTGTCTCGATGGAAATAAGCGGTTATAGCTATCATGGCCGCGTTATCGGTGCATAATTTTTTGGGAGGAACAAAAAATTTTAGATTTAAGATTTTAGATTTAAGATTTAAGTTAAATTGCCGACGCAATTCTCCATTGGCGGTTACGCCGCCTCCGAGAATGATTGATTTTGCCCCGAAATCTTTAGCGGCTTTTATGGTCTTATGAATCAAAACATCAATAACCGCTTGCTGGACTTCGTGGCACATCTCTATTTTATCATAATTTCCTTTCTTCACCTTATACAGCACGGCTGTTTTTAATCCGGAGAAACTAAAATCATAATTCTTCTGTTTAATCATCGGCCTCGGCAGTTGGTCGGAGACCCGACGTCCGACCATTTTTGCGGCACAGGCGGCAATGGCGGGGCCGCCCGGGTAACCAAGCCCCAAAATTCTTGCCACCTTATCAAGACACTCGCCCGCCGCATCGTCTCTGGTTTCACCGATTAACTTATACTGCCCGATTTTTTTAACCAAAATCAACTGCGTATGTCCGCCAGATACCACCAACGCCACCGCGGGAAAAATAGATTTAAGATTTAAGATTTTAGATTTAAGATTTAAGAAATTGGCGAGGATATGGGCCTCGATGTGATTTACTGAAATTAAGGGTTTTTTATGCTTTTCAGCAATTTCCTTCGCAAAATTGATCCCTTGCCATAAACAAGGCTCCAGCCCCGGGCCTGCCGTTACGGCAATGAGGTCCGGACTCGCTTGCGAGGCCAGGCCTCGCAACGCCCTTTTAAAAACGGCGGGGAGATTTTTCTGGTGCTCCCTTTTGGCCAAAAAAGGATAAACACCGCCATATTTAGCGTGAACTTTCACCTGAGACGATACGATATTGCTTAAAATATTAAATTTGCCATTCTTAATTTCCAATAAAGAAACGGCCGTATCATCGCACGATGTGTCTATCCCTAAAATTTTCATAATTTATGACGCCTCTTTAGTAATCAACTCTTTTAACTTTTCTGTTTTTAATCTCAATAAGGGTAACAAGGCAGTAAAAGAAATGCCTATCAATAAAAGAGAGATTAAATAGATGGTCTTTGTTAAAAATATACTAGAAATTATTAGAGCGGAAACCACAGCGATGTTTGATGCCATCCAAAATAGGGCAGTTAAAAATTCAAGGTTGCTTTTTGTCGATACGTCTCCAATTAAGGCCATGGTCACCGGCCTGATGATCGAATAATTTACTGATAATAAAAGAATGGCCGAAATTAATAAAATTGCTCCGTTGGAAAGATACAAAAGAGCCAATCCCGCGGCACAAAGCAAATAACCTAAAATAATCATAAATTTTCTCCCCTTAATATCGGAAAGCTTGCCGAAAATGAAAGAAAAAACGATCGGCATCACATAAAACAAAGAGGAGAGAATGCCGATATAAGGCGCTCCAATAATGTTTTTTATTTCAATGGGCAAAATACCAATCACTAATCCAAAAACAAACATAAAGGAAAAATAAAGGCCGGAAAGCCTTAAAGCGGTCTTGCTGGAAAGCGACTTCCTGGCTAGTTTAAAGCGGTCTAAGTTTTCTTCCCTGCTTTTAATATTCTCTAATCTAGATAATAATAAAAATCCGACGATCGGCAAAATGGAAAAAAGTAAAAAAGATGATTTAAAAAATAGGACGGAAACCAAAAATCCGAAAAATAAAACGCCGGCGGCAGAACCAAGCGATTGCTGAGAATTAAAAAATCCTGCATTGGCGCCATATGATTTTTCATCACTTGCTCTGATTAGATAACTGCCCTGCCCTGTCCACAAAAAGGCGGCAGCCATTCCCAATAGAGCGGAAAAAATGTAAATAAGGATAACCGATCCGCTTAGCAAAGAAAGAATGAAAAAAGAATAAAATATAGACGCTGCCATCATGCATTTTTTGGCTCCATATCTTGAAACAAAAATAGCCGAGACGGGATTAAATAAAATAAAAAACAGATAAATCAGAATCAAAGATCTGAAACCAACTTCTGCCATATTCGCATCGGAAAAATAAGCAGTAACGTATGACTGCACCCCATTAAAACCGAGGAATATCAGCAAAAAACCAAAACTTAGTATTTTAATTGGCTTATTCATTATTCTCTTAAAATTTTCGGCGGCGAAAACCTTAAATCAACAACGGTTGATGGTTTGGACGGCGGCAAGTCGCCTCCGTCAATTGCTAAATCGGGCCCTTCGACGCGGCTCAAAGTAAACTGTTTCAAAACTTCCTTAATTTTCGTTGATGCCGGCCTTCCAGATATATTAGCCGAGGTCTCCGCCAATGGACCATTTAGTTGCTCCACTAAGTGGAGCAACCATTTGTGATTTGGAATTCTTAAGCCAATTGTGCCGCCGCCTCCTTTCATTGTTAGGACGCAAGTTGTAGCTCCCGGCCAGACTTTTTTTAAAAATTTCTCCTGCTCTTTATTGATCTCGGCAATTTCTTTTGCCATTTTGATATCGCTGATAAACACTGGGATTGGCTTGTTTTTCGGCCTCTTTTTTATTTTATACAATCTCTCTACCGCCTCTTTATTATTAGCATCGCAAATTAACCCATAAACCGTATCGGTCGGGCAAATTAAAACTTTGCCTTCTTTTATTGCCTTAACAGCTTTTTTAATATCTGGCTTAATAATTTCCATTATTTTACTCTACCCTATCTCTAAAAAACAAAAAAGGGAGCTATGCTCCCCTTTCTTCTTGATACTTTTCTAGGTCGATAATAAATTTTCTCATCTCTTCTATGGTAAGAGATAAATTTGGTCCCCAGCTAGGCCCGTAAAAATGGCCCCCTGCTTCCTTAACCTTCGCATACTCTACTTTAAGCGCATGGATCATTGCGCTCAGCTCTTTTTTGTCAGGGACAATCGCCCCGTCTTTCAGGAAAACTCCACTTTTAGGAATTATTACCATTCTTTTGCCCTCCTTTGCTTTTATTCTCTTTCAAACAAGCTGGACATATTTGCGGTTCGCCAATAAGCCACTTGAAGGCCTTACCGCACTTTTTACAAATAGCATCAGCGAAATTTCTTCCCATTTCCACCCTCCTTTTTTAGTAATTCCCCATTATATTTCGCTTATTTAACCCTCTTCTTTTGATTTCCTGCTCAGTCTTAAAAATATCGCATTCTGTGCAGTACCCCGGCGTGTTAGTACCGCAAAAAACTTCCAAGCAACCGGTAATCCAACATGGGCTGCCTTTATGATCAGACCAAATTGTCCATATTTGCCAGCAATTTTGCGAACAGGTTGGCGGCCTTGTCGACGGATCATGGGGATTAAACCCTACCCCGCAAACCGCGCACCTGTCTTTTGGGCTAACAGCGGATTTCATCTATTCGCTCCTTTCTATTCCTTACGAAGCACGCCTTTGATTCTAACAGATTTATCTCTTTTTGTCAACAGTTGCGAATTTAGTATAGTAAACAGTATTATCTTCTAAATTCTCAAAAACAACCGAACCCGGGCCAATCGCGCAATTAGAGCCGATCAAAACTCCCGGCATTAGAGAAACATTTATGCCAATATTGGTATTTTCACCCGCAATTACTCCTAAAGAAGTTAAGCCAGTGCCTATTTTTTCGCCCTTAACTTTAACTTTTATTTCCCCCTTGTCCAATCTTGTATTGGCAGTAATTGTGCCTGCTCCCACGCGGCAATTTTCTCCTAAGATTGAATCTCCGAAATAACCAGAGTGAATGTGCGCATTTTTTTGGAAAATAGACCTTGCCACCTCGGCTAAGGCCCCGACCATTACTCCGTCTTCTAAATTTGTATAATCTCTTATAATAGCATTATTCCCAATTATACAATTTGAACCGATATAACATGGGCCCTTAATCACCGCTCCCTCGAAAATTTTAGTATTCTCGCCAATATAAACATCTCCCTCGATAACAACATTTTTAGCAATTTGAGCCGTAGGATGAATTTCTTGTCCCTTAAGACGGGAATCTAAAAGATGCTTTGTTATTTCAAATAACTGCCACGGATATTTAAGGGAAGAGTTATCTTGTTCGGCCATTACCAATCTTGCTTCGTTTTCCTTAGCATAAAGATTCAGGGCATCCTCAAAAGCATAATGCCGAGAGGGCACTCTTTTATAATATTCAGAAAAATTTTCCGGCAATAAGTAGCTGCCCGTTACCCTCACGTCCGAAGGCTCTTTTCCTTTCTCCGGTTTTTCTATTATCCCCTTCACTCGATCGCCTTCCAACTCCAGAATGCCGTAAAGCTGGGGCCTGTCAGTTTTGGCTCCAAGAAACACAAGACCTGCCCTGCTTTCTTGGGCCTTATCTATGATTTTTTTAGCATCTTCTCCGGCATTTATTTTATGAGCATGAAAAACTAAAGTTGAACCAAAGTTTTGCGCCTTTATTACGGCGTCTCCCATGCCTTCCGGTTTTGGCTGGATAACATAACTGATGCCCGGCCGCTCGCCCAATTCTTTTTCAATAGTCCCGTTCGGTCCCTGAATAATCAGGGCATTATTTATATTTTTTACTTTCAGACTTTCAATAGTATGTAAAATTAAATGCTCCCCCATTACTCGAGTCAAAGATTTGTGTTTTGAATTAAGCGGCCAGAATCTTGAAGATTCGCCGGCTGCTAAAATTACGGCTTGCATAAATTCAAAATTATTTTAGCTAATTTGTCCGGGTGGTGCGCGATGGGGCCGCTATCCGTTAAGATGCTTTCCCCGATGAATTTACCCTTGTCTAAAATTTCTGAAAACTTCACAAGCTCCAGCAACTCCGGATGTTCTTTTTTGTAATTAGCTATTCTTATAGCTGATGATTTATTTCTATTAAAAACCACGCGGTCAACTTCCTGGCCCAAATATCTCTCAATCTCAAAAGTGAAATCCAAAACTGAAAAATTATCGGTCTCTCCTCGTTTTGTCATTAAATTGCAGATGTAAACTTTTTTAGCCCGGCTTTTTCTGACTGCCTCTGAGATTCCTTTGACCAATAAAATCTGGGCTAAAGAAGAATATAAATCGCCCGGACCAATAACGATTAAGTCAGCTTCTTGGATGGCTTTTAGGGCGGGGCCATAAGCCCTGGCTTCGGGCTCTAAAAAAACTTTGTTTATTTTTAGATAAATATTATGTTTTGGAACATCGATATTAGTTTCGCCCCGCACAATTTCCCCATTATCGAGTTTGGCGCAAAGAGCGGCGTCATCAAGAGTGGCTGGGAAAAGTTGATAATTTTGAGGAATTTTAAGGTCTTCCCGAAGATCTGCTAAAAGTTCTTCAACGCCGTCTGTTATGGCGCAGGTAGTGCAGTAGATATTTGCCATTACTTGGCCATTCTCAAATCTATAAGCGAACCGTTCCTTATCTTTGGCGGAAACATTAGATAAAGCCAAAGCAGCTCTCCTAATGTCTCCGAAAGCAACTTTAGTTTTAAATAATTCCCTTTCTCTGCCAGCTGACCCTCCAGAATCCAGCATAGCCGAAATTGCCGAAATCTTAATTTCCGGATGTTTTTTGAGGCCCTCCAACACCGCCTTGGGTATGGCATTTCCCCCGCCTAAGCAAACAATCCTTCGACTTTGCTCAGGATAAGTATGAGTCATTTTCTCCATTTAGTTGAAAATTTTGCTTGAAAAATTTTACTTAAATTCTCTGGTTATATTATCCCAATTTATCTTTCTGTCAATGGCGTGCCAAGGAGTTTTTAATTGCGGCCATTGGGATTCAAAAGTGGGCCTTTCTGTTTCATAAAAAACCCCGATTGGCACTTTGGCGTCTTTTTCGTAAGAATAATCCCATTCTCTCGCTTTTTCTATGGCTTGGTTAAAATCGCTTATATTATGAGCTTCATCAAGTTTGTAAGTATTTTTATTCAAATAGGGAACCGAATGTTTATGGTAAACAATACATGGCTGGAGAATATCAATGTAGGAAAAACCCTTGTGGAGTATAGCTCTTTTCATAATTTCTTTTAAATGAGGCCCTTGCAGCGCATAACCCCTGGCCACGAAAGTGGCGCCTAATTCCAATGCCAAAAGAACTGAATTTATCGGCTTTTCTCCTTGGCCTAAAGGGGTAGAGCCGTCAACAAAGCCCTTTTCCGTAATGGCATTGGCCTGTCCGGTTGTCAAAGCAAAAACCTGATTGACATGGACCATCATAGTCATATTGGCATTGTAACGGCAGGCGTGGACGAAATGGGAAACGCCTTCGTCAAAAGTGTCGCCGTCTCCTCCGAATCCTACGACAGTCAAATTTGGGTTGCCTAATTTCATTCCCAAGCAAACAGGCAAAACTCTGCCGTGAAGCCCGTTAAAGCCGTTCAGATTTACATAATCAAAAATCTTGCCGTGGCAGCCAATGCCGGCCGCCAAAGCGGTATCTTTAACGCTTATACTGCCTTCTGTTGCCAATTCGGCAAGCGCTCCCTTAACAGAAGCTAAAATGCCGAAGTTGGGGCACCCGGGGCACCAAGTATTTGTTTCTTTTGAAAAAAATTCTTCGGGATTCATTTGCTTTTTTTAATTTTATCGATTAAAAAATCCGGAGTGAAGGGCCTGCCGTCGTATCTTAATACTTTGTTTTCAATTGCTATGCCTGTTTCTTCCCTGATAACATCAGCTAAGGCCCCTCTTGCGTCATTTTCCACTAAAATCACTTTTTTTGATTTTTTTATCTCTTTTGCAACCATCTCTGCCGGGAACGGCTTTAAATAGGAAATCTGCAAGAATCTGAAACCTTTCAATTGAGGCAAGGCGTCCAATATTGCTCCCTTGGTTGAACCATGGCTGATTAATAAATTACTTCCTTTGCCGTATAATGAAACTGGATTTAATTTATCAATTTCTTTTTTAAGATAATTTAATTTCTTAAATCTTTTATCCTGCATTTTTACCGCCCAGACCGGATCCTCAATAGTGTGGCCGTAATCGTTGTGCTCATAGCTGTTAGCCAAAACTATGGGCCCTTGGCCGGGAACGGCTCTGGGAGATACGCCATTTTCGGTAATTTTGTATGATTTATAATTTTGAGGAGGATTTTCCAAAATGAAGCGGTTTGCAGCCAATGAAGATTTTTCAATATCATTAAAAGTATAATTGCTTTCCGCTAAATGCTTATCTCCCAAAATAATTACAGGAATCCTGTATTTGCTGGATAAATAAAACGCCTCTTGCGTTCTGGATATGGCTTCTTGGGCGTCGCCCGGAGCTAAAACCACTCTTAAGAATTCTCCGTGGCCGGCATTAAGCGCAAACTTTAAATCACCTTGGCCGGTATGGGTGGCTAATCCCGTTGCCGGGGCCGGCCTCTGCCCTAAATAAACCACCAAAGGAAGCTCTGTCATTGCGGCCAAACTTAAGCCCTCGGCCATTAAAGCAAAACCGCCGCCCGAAGTCCCAACCATAGCTTTGGCTCCGGCAAAAGAAGCGCCTAATGCCGCATTAATTACCGCGATTTCGTTTTCCGGCTGAAAAACCAAGATATTATTTTCCAGTTGCCTCTTGGCTAAAAAATGCAAAAGCGGGCTGGCCGGAGTCATAGGATAGGCAAGATACACGTCTATTCCGGCTGCTATTGCGCCAATGCCCATACCCTCTGTGCCGGAAATAAAGCATCTAGACTTAAATTTTTTAAGCTTCTCTTTTTCTGAACCCAACTGATACCCCTCCTGCATGGATTTTTTTACCATATCGGCATTTTTGCCGAATGTTTTTTCTGCGGCCGCAAAGAGAATGTTCAAATCCACTCCGAAATATTTAAAAAGCAGGCCTATTAAAACATTGTTAGCCAAAATCTTCGGGCCCTGCAGTTTTTGGACAATGGGATCTGTCTCTTTTGGTCCGAAAGCAAAACCCCCCTTATTCAAATCTTTTTTGTGGAAATCAATGGTTTTTTGGTCTAAAGCCAAAATGAAGTCGTACTTGTATTCGTGGGAATATACCGGCTTGTCGGAAATTTTGAGTATATTAAAATTATGCCCTCCCCTGATTAAAGAGGGATAATCTCTGTAATTAAAAACATAATACCCCAAATTCGTAAATGTCTTTCCGATAAAATGGGAAGTGACGGCTGCCCCCAGCCCCGCCTCGCCTCCTATAAGAATGGTCTTTTCCATAATATAACTAATTTCTATATTATCACCTTTTTTCGCAAATAAAAAGAGTGTGCAACACTCGGTGTCGCACACTTTATGAATTGCCATTACTCATCATGGCATTCGCAAATTACGATTTGTCTAACCAAAGCGAAGCTTCCACTTGGCTTTAAACGATGTTTTAAGCCCTTTATTTCCTCTCTTGCCTCTTCTTCGGTTTCCGCTTCAAGCGGTATCATTCACCGCAATACATCAACTCCGACTTTCGTCACCGGAGCGCAGCAAACAAAATATTTCTCTTCGGCTCCCATTTTTACCTCCTTTGCACTCTAAAATATTATTATCAAATCCCAAAATAAAAATCAAGCCCTTATAGCTTGAAATATAAAATCTAAAAATATTTAAAACTATCTAGTATTCTAATTTCATCCCTAACTTTTCCGCAATCTGTTGAAACCATTTCTCGTGGCGATCAACTTTATGAACCAACATAACCATTTCCTGAAAATACGCGTCAGCTTTCTTTGCATAAGCATCAACCGAAGTCTGAAGATCTGAAAAATCTTTTCTTAAAACCTCTAAATCTTGTTTAGTTGCAACTTCTTCTCTGGTGGCAAACACCTGAATAAGTTTTTGTATATCTTTATCGTCAAGCATATTTTATCTTTCTAATTTCATTTTATCATTTTAAAAGGCGCTGTCAAATATTTAGCGACTGACAAAAAAACTGTCCGACAAGGGGCAAGCGGCTCGGCCACCTGACTTAGCATATGACGGCTGGCATCCTCGGTTTAGAACCGAGCTGTTGGGGAGAAAATTGGGCTATTTCGAGCCTACCCGCAATGCGTCTCTGTCGGGCTTAAAACACCGGGATTTTCTGACGCCATTTTTCTTGAGGTTGAACCCCAATAGTTAAATTGGAAAGAAAAAGTGCCGCGTTCAGTTGAACGAGCACCTTACTTACGAAACATCCCTCGACTATTTTATAAGTTTTTTTATTCCAAATACCCTTATCATTATTGCGCTTTCTATTAATAATACTGCGATAGCAAGAGCAATGAATCCGGTACCGATGAGCAAATATTCTTCTTTTGATTTTATGATCTGGATTCCACAAACAATCGTGATGCCCAGTAACCCATTACCGAATATACTAATAAGAGTAGCTAACCAAGACATTTTTGTCCCTCCCGCTCAATCTCATTTTCATTCTCTAAAGAATTCTATCGTAATTATGGAAATTTGTCAAGAGGGCTCTAAAATCGCACTACTTAAAAGCTAAGTTTTTCTTAATCTTTTCAGTAAGAGTAATGTTAAACATCCGATGTCTAACGTCATTACTTTAAATAAGACTAAATGTTCACCAAAACGATGACTTTTTCCTGACTGACTTCCAGAACTCCGCTGCGGATTGATAATTCCGGCTTTTCCCTGCCTGCTCTAAACCAAAGTTTGCCCTCCTTAAGAGTGGCTATCAAAGGGATATGGTCTTCTAAAATAGTTAATTCCCCATCAGTACTGGGCAGAGTCAAAGATTCTGCCTCTCCTTCAAAAATATTTTTATCTAAAGATTTAATGGAAAGATGGAACACGATATTTGGAGGTTTCCGAAACCGATTAAACACCCGGTGTTTCTCCGTCAACACCGGGTGTTGACGCGGTTTCGGAAATCGTTAATTTTATTCGTTGATAGACCCCTTCATGTAAAACGCTTGCTCGTCTTTAGCGTCGTGCTTGCCTTCAAGTATTTCTTTAAATTCCTGAATTGTCTGCCTAAGAGAAACGTATTTGCCCGGAGTGCCGGTGAAAACTTCTGCTACGGAAAACGGCTGCGATAAAAATTTCTGGACTTTTCTGGCCCTAGCCACGATTAATTTATCTTCTTCGGATAATTCTTCCATTCCCAGAATGGCAATAATATCCTGGAGATCTTTGTAGCGCTGTAAAACCCTTTGGACTTCTCGGGCTGTTTCATAATGCTCCTTTCCGACAATTCTCGGATCCAGCGCTGTTGAGCTTGAATTTAAAGGATCAACCGCAGGATATATCCCTAATTCCGACAATTCTCTGGAAAGCACGATAGTTGAATCAAGGTGAGCGAAGGTAGCCACAGGAGCGGGATCGGTAATATCATCTGCCGGAACGTAAATTGCCTGGACCGAAGTGACAGACCCCTGCTTGGTTGAAGTGATTCTTTCCTGAAGCTCGCCCATTTCGGTGCCCAAGGTCGGCTGATAGCCCACAGCTGAAGGCATTCTGCCCAAAAGCACGGATACTTCAGAGCCCGCTTGAGTAAATCTAAAAATATTATCAATAAACAAAAGGGTGTCTTTGCCTTTTTCGTCTCTGAAATACTCTGCCATGCTTAAAGCAGAAAGCGCTACCCTTAGTCTTGCTCCGGGGACTTCGTTCATTTGGCCAAAAACCAAAACGGTTTTATCTAAAACGCCGGTCTTTTTCATTTCAAGGTAAAGGTCGTTCCCTTCTCTGGTTCTTTCGCCCACTCCGGCGAATACGGAGTAGCCTCCGTGTTCAACGGCAGTATTATGGATAAGCTCCTGTAAAAGCACGGTCTTGCCAACGCCGGCTCCCCCAAAAAGCCCGACTTTGCCTCCTTTGATAAAAGGACAAATCAAATCAATAACTTTAATTCCGGTTTCAAAAATCTCAATCTTCGGAGACTGTTTGTCAAAACTGGGGGCCTTGCGATGAATTGGATAAAACTTAGGCTCTTTTGTCTTGACTTCGCCCATTTCGTCAATCGGCTGGCCTAAAAGGTTAAACATTCTCCCTAAAACCTCTTCTCCGACCGGCACGCTTAAAGAAGACCCTCTGTCAATAATTTCAGTTCCCCTCTTTAATCCGTCCGTGGTGTCTAAAGCAATCGCCCTGATCTGGTTAGCTCCAATATGCTGGGAAGTTTCAAAAACTAATTTTTCGCCATTCGGTTTTGCCACCTCCAAGGCGTTATAAATCTCCGGAAGTTTTTCCGTAAATTCGGCGTCAACTACCGGACCTATAATTTGAACGATTTTTCCTTTATTCATATATATTTATATTATTTTTATTGCTGTAATGCTTCAGCGCCAGCTGTTATTTCGGAAATCTCCTTGGTAATTGCCGACTGGCGGACCTTATTAAAAGAAAGCGTTAATTCTTCTATTAATTTTTGGGCCGATTCGGTGGCGTTTTTCATGGCAACCATTCTGGCTGAATGCTCCGAAGCATTGGCCTCCAAGACCATATGATAAACCTGCACGTGAAGCAGATTCGGCAAAAGAACATTCAGCACTGATTCCGGAGAAGGCTCATAAAGATATTCGTATCGGTATTTATAAAGATTAGCTTCTTTATTCTTTTTATCTTGAGCCAATTCGGCGTATCGGCCGCGCTCGGGAACAATGCCTGTCAAAATTTCTTTTATTCCCTCAATGCTAATGGGCAACACCTGCCTGATAACCGCTTCTTGCTTTAAGGTAGACAGAAAATTAGCGTAAACTGCAACAATCAAATCATACTTTCCTTCTTCGTAATATTTAATCAATAATTCGGCAATTGGGGAAGTTTGCTTGATATTTACGCTGTCGCCTATGCCCGTAAATTCGGCGGCGATATTAAATTTTCGCCTTGCAAAAAAATCTCGCCCCTTTTTGCCCACAGCTATGATATCGGCTTTCCTGCCTGCTAAAAATTTTTGAGCTTGTTTTAAAACGTTGGCATTCAATCCTCCGCATAGCCCCTTATCGCTGGTTATTATTAAAAGAGCTATTTTCTCCTGAACCGGCTTTTTTTTCAGCAAAGGATGGAGATTGTAATCTGTGTGCTCGCTTAATTTTCCCAGCATTTCCAGGGCTATTTGGCAGTAAGGCCTGGAATTCAAAGCAACCAATTGGCTTTTGCGCATTTTGGAAGCTGACACCATTTCCATGGCTTTGGTGATTTGCTTGGTATTATTAATGGACCGTATTTTTAGTTTAGTTTCCCTCGTTGATAGCATGGACTTGAAATTCAATTGCTGATTTAAGCTCTTTTTCTATTTCTTCCGATAATTCTCCGGTCTCCCGAAGTTTTGAAAGCATCTCTTCTTTGCGATCGCTTAAATATTGGAAAAACTTTTCTTCAAACTCTTTTATTTTTTCCAAGGGCACCGCGTCAAGATAGCCGTTGACTCCTGCATATATCAGGCAAACCTGCTTTTCGTATGGTATGGGGCTATATTGGGGCTGTTTTAAAATTTCGGTCAATCTTTGTCCCCTCTCGATTCTTTTGCGGGTCGTTTCGTCAAGCTCTGAAGCAAACTGGACAAAAGCCTGGAGCTCCCTGTGCTGGGCAAGTTCAAGACGCAACCTTGAGGCAACTTTTTTCATAGCTTTGGTTTGGGCCGAAGATCCCACCCTGGAAACAGAAAGCCCGACATTCAAAGCCGGCCTTGTGCCTTGATAAAAAAGTTCCGGATCAAGATAAATCTGGCCGTCAGTTATAGAAATTACATTAGTCGGGATATAAGCTGAAATATCGCTAAGCTGGGTTTCAATCAAGGGCAGGGCCGTCAGAGAACCGCCTCCATGGGCTTTGCTTAATTTAGCAGCTCTTTCAAGAAGACGGGAATGAAGATAGAAAATATCTCCGGGATAGGCCTCTCTGCCGGGCGGCCTCCTTAAAAGCAAAGAAATCTGGCGGTATGCCCAAGCGTGTTTGGAAAGATCATCGTAAATGACTAAGGCGTCTTCGCCTTTATCCATAAAGTATTCTCCCATAGCGCAGCCGGAATAAGGAGCAATATACCAAAGAGGGGCTGCGTCTGCAGCTGATGCTAAAACCACGATAGTTTTTTCCATAGCTCCTCTGTTTTTTAACTCCTCCACAATTCTTGCTATTTTTGATTCTTTCTGGCCAATGGCGACATAAATGCAGATTGGAGTTCTGTGTTTTGTGTCCTGCAGCTGATTTATAATCGTATCTATGACTAAAGCTGTTTTGCCCACCTGGCGGTCGCCGATAATCAATTCTCTCTGGCCTCTTCCGATGGGAATGACAGAATCAATTGCTTTAATGCCCGTATGCAAAGGAGTGTTAACCGGCTCTCTGGCTACGACTCCCGGAGCTTTGCGCTCAATGGGATAAAATTCCAATTCTTTTAAAGACAAAGGGCCCTTGCCGTCTAATGGCTGGCCTAAAGGGTTGATAACTCTGCCCAAAAGCTCTTTGCCTACGGGAACCGACAAAACCTTTCCCGTGCTTTTAACTAAATCTCCCTCTTTGATTTCTTTAAAATCTCCTAAAATAACAGCTCCCACCTGATTTTCTTCAAGATTTAAAGCCACTCCGTAAACGCTTTCTTTTGCCGTGACAAACTCAAGCATTTCAGATGCCATCGCTTGGGAAAGACCGGAAACAGACGCTATGCCATCGCCTATTTTCAAGACCCTTCCGATATTGACCGACTCGGTTTCCGGCTTGTACTCTGAAAGCTGTTTTTTCAGAGTTTCGATAATAAAATTTTTATCCATATTTATGTTAATACCTCGCTAAGTTCTTTTAATTTCCTCTTTAAGCTGCCGTCTGTCATCATATCGTCAACAGTCACGATTATCCCGCCCAGCAGGTCTGGATTAACGGTTTCTTTTAAGTCCGCTTCGCCTTCGATTTCTTCCAATACCTTCGCTTTTATATCTTTGGCAATGGGTTTTGCCGAAATTATCTCAACGTCTTTGACGCCTTTTTGCTTTTTTTCGTATTTCTCAAATTCCTTTATAATCCCATCAATTTTCCCTAAATCGTTGTTCTTCGCTAAAATACCCAAAAAGCCATTAATTTGCTTTTTAATCTCTGATCTTTTCAGGGTTATCTCGTAAAGTAAAATCGCGTATTGGAGAGGGGTGATTTTCTTCATTTTTTTCTTAAAGATGAAATAGTTTCTTTTATTAATTCCTTCTCGTCATTATCGCTGACGGATCTTTTCAAAATTTTCTCCGTGGCAAAAACAATAAAATCTGCTGTTTCTTTTTTCAGCTCTTCTAAAACTTTTTCTTTCTCCTGTGATATGTCTTTTTTTGCCTCTTCTGCCAATTTTTCCGACCTATTACGGGCGATTTCTAGAATTTCCTTTTCCCTTTTTTCAGCGTCCAATCTGGCTTTTTCCATCATTTGAACGGCTTTTTTTTCAACTTCGGACATCTTCTCTTTTTCAATATCTTTTATCTTCCGCCATTCTGCTTCAAAACCTTCGGCTTTCTGGAGCCCTTCTTCTATCTTCTTCCTGCGATTTTCCAAAAAATTAAGAACTGGTTTGTACAAAACCTTTCTTAAAACGAAAAGCAGGAGCAGAAAATTCACTATCTGAAACAAAAGTAGTTTCCAATCAACGCCTAGGCTCTCAAGCATTTAATTATACGAATTTAATGATTAAAGCCACGACCAAAGCGTAAATAGCAATGGCCTCGGTAAAAGCAATCGCCAAGATCATGGCGGTCTGGATTTTTGGAGCTGCCTCCGGATTTCTGCCAATAGCTTCCATGGCTTTTCCTGCAAGAATTCCGATGCCCAAACCCGGCATCATGGCTCCAAGGCCTATGGCGATAGCTGCGGCTAACGATTTGACTGCTTCTGTTTCCATATATTTTTTGTATTAATTATTAATTATTATTAAATTGATTTCGGAAATCGGATATCTTAGTGTTCTTTCTGGGTAGCGACTGTCAAAAATACCAGCGTAAGCATAGCAAAAACTAATGCCTGAATAAAACCGACGAATATTTCCAAGAACAAAAACGGCAAAGGAACAATTAGGGGCACTAGGAAAAATATTACCACAAGAAGCACCTCTCCTGCAAATATGTTGCCAAAAAGTCTGAAAGAGAAAGAAATGATTTTCGCTATTTCTGCTATAAGTTCTAAAATCCCAGTGAAAAACTGAATGGGTCCCTTAAAGGAAATAAACTTAGAAAAATAATGGGAAAACCCTACCATTGAAATACCAAAAATTTGCGTAGCCATAACTGAGATAATAGCCAAGGCCAGAGTCATGTTAATATCGCTGTTGGTTGACCGGAAAAAGGGAACTAGTTCTTCGTGCTCCATAATCCCTATGGAGCCCACTCCCGGCAAGATGCCCATCCAGTTGGAAATTAAAATAAAAATGAAAAGAGTTGCCACTATGGGGAAAAATCTCCTTGTCTTTTCTTTGTCGCCGGTAACCGTTGTCATAAAACTTTCCATTCCTTCAATGAGAACCTCTGCCAAATTCTGAACTTTGCCTGGAACAGCCTTCAAGCGGCTTCTTACGAAAAAACTGAAAACAACCAGCAATGCCATGGAAATCCATGACATCAGCAAGGTGTTAGATATCGGCCAACCCCTGATCTCTAATATTTTTTCTGAAAAAAAAGAAATATTCATAAATTACTGCTTGCTGGCATCGTCTAAAATTTTCTTTGTCTTTCTGAAGACCAGCAGTCCCGAAACAACTATAGACAAAAGAATACCAGAAAGCAAGAAAATCGGCGAAGCGTCATATTTTTTATCTAGAAACCTTCCCAGAATGGCGAAAATAACCAACGGAACTGTAATGGTGTATCCTAACTCCCAAGCTAGGCCAATGGCCCCGTAGAGAGCTTGCCTGCTTTTTTGTTTTTTTATTTCTGTTTCTTTAGCCATGTAACAAAAAATACCTAAACCCGACAATCGAGCTTAGGCATTAATACTTTCAAATATCACTTCTCCAGACGGCTGAATCTTTGCCAATATGGTTTTCACCGCCAAAGAAGGATATTTCTGAATAATAAGGGACTTCGCTTTCTTCATTTCCTCAATTTGGAAAGCCCGCTCCTCTTCAAAAGAACTAAACTTGCCGCTTCCTCCATAAGCTCCGCAATCAATGTGATTCATCAATCTTACTTCTTGGACCTTATGCAGATTCACCGAAATATCAAGCTGCTCCAATAAAAAATCGCTGTTTTTAACTCCTCCAGCGACGGACACAATATCGCAATCGCCAAGAAGCCCTTCTTTCTCCAAATAATCTTTTATTGCCCTGCCGAACCTGAAATCTATGCAGTGAGCTATGAAATATTTGCAATGATGCGCCATATGATTTTCACCTCCAATGAACACTTTACCACATATATCGTCTTTCGTCCAGCAAACCAAAAATTACAAACAAAAAGTGGGCGAAAGTATCGCGCCACTTTTAATGACTTAACGAGCTACAAAACGAATATTAAGAACAGCATTTCGAAGCTCGGTTTCAAGTTTCGCGGGGAAGTCCGGTACCGAAAATTTTTCTAAAAAATCGACCAAACGACTCTGCACCTCAAGAGTCCCGTGCACAATTTCACAGCGAATCTGATCTAAATTATTGTGGCCAGGAACCATAATAACTATCTGGTCGCGATTTTCAGAAACATAGTCAACCTCTATCTTTACAGTTTCTCTAACTTTCTGTCTTGATTCTTTCGCAACCCTTGGTTTTTGAACGGACGCCTTAAACGAACTGATTTGTCTTTCCCAGCTGCCCGAATCTCCAACTCCGGCACCGCCTCTACGTATTAATTGTCTTCGCGGTATTGACCCATTTGACGGTATTGATCTTCTCGGCGGTATCGGCATTATCTTTTGCTCTCCTCAAGCGCTTTTTCAAAATGAGACATTCTGACAAAAAGTTTCTTTCTATCTTTTATGTCTTTAGCTGTGTGAATAAATTCCCGGATGGCTAGCATCGAAGCCTTTCGGCAAAGACTTTCAATATCGGCGCCAGTGGATTCTTCGCCCAAAAGATCGATAAGTTTTTCAATATCAACATCTTTGCCCAAGGGCTTTCCTTTAGTGTGAATCTCGAAAATCTTTCTTTTAGCTGATCTATCGGGCGCAGCAATCTCTATTTGAAAATCAAATCGTCCTGCTCGCAAAAGGGCATCATCCAATAAATCCCTTCGGTTGGTAGCAGCTAACACCACCACTCCTTTTAGTTCTTCAATCCCATCCAATTCGGTTTGGAGCTGCGCTACAGCCCTCCCCGAAACCCCGGACGAATCAAGGCCGGATCGTCTTGGAGCAATGGAATCTATTTCATCGAAAAAGATAATGCAAGGAGTAGTTTGCCTGGCTTTTTTGAATATCTCCCTGATTCCTTCTTCTGTCTTGCCAACCCACATGGACATAAGCTGGGGGCCCTTAATAGAAATAAAGTTAACTCCTGATTCTTTGGCCACGGCTTTGGCTATTAAAGTTTTCCCGGTTCCTGGAGGGCCAAAAAGTAAAATACCTCTGGAAGGAGCAGTTTTGACATACTCAAATAAATCACCGTATTTAAGGGGGTACTCAATAGTATCTTGAAGAATTTGCTTAACTTTCTCCAATCCTCCGATATCTTCCCATGTGACATCCGGAGTTTTCAAGAAAGCTTCTCTCAAAAGGGATGGCCTGACTTCTTTCAGTGCCTCTCGAAAATCATCCGTTTTTACTTCAAGAGCCATTATTTTTTCATAAGGAATCTGATTTTGGGTAAAATTCATATCCGGCATAACTTGGCGGAGGACATTCATTGCCGCTTCTCTCGCCAAAGCTTCAAGATCGGCTCCAGAAAAACCGTGAGTAATTTCAGCTAATTTTTGAAGGCTTACGTCTTCCGTTAAGGGCATTCCCCGAGTATGGATATCCAAAATTGCTCTTCGGCCATCGGCGTCCGGAACCGGGATAATAACCTCTCTGTCAAAACGTCCCGGCCTTCTTAGGGCAGGATCAATCAAGTCAGGAGCATTGGTAGCAGCTATCACCACCACTTGGCCTCTTTCTTTTAACCCATCCATTAGGGCAAGAAGTTGAGCGGTAACTCTTCGTTCAACCTGCTGATCACCCCTCACCTCTTCTCGTTTAGAGCCAATGGCTTCTATCTCGTCCAGGAAAATTATACTGGGAGCGTTAGCCTGGGCTGTTTCAAATATCTTTCTAAGATGGGCCTCTGATTCGCCGTAAAATTTATGGATGACTTCAGGGCCGGAAACGGTGATAAAATAAGCATTGGTTTCATTGGCCACTGCCCGAGCAAGTAAAGTCTTCCCGCAGCCCGGAGGACCGTGCAAAAGCACGCCCTTAGGAGCTTCTATGCCCAATCTTTCAAAAATTTCAGGATGCCTTAAGGGCAGTTCAATCATTTCTCGGAGCCGCTGGATTGGCTTTTGCAATCCGCCCACATCTTCGTAGCAGGCGCCGGTGGGCCTTTTCCCTTGAGGCTGGCCTTTTACTTTTATTTCAGTTTGAGAACATATGACTACCGGGACTCCTTCGGGTTCGACTTTTTCTGCAACAAACTCCAAGGTTTGAGTCCCGAGAAGGGCAACTCTCACTAGGTCTCCCTCAACCAAAGAAAAAGCTTCTAATTTTTCTCTGATTATCTGGTTAGGAATGGATTTAATTAAAGACTGTTGCGGTGCGAAAGCTATCATTGCGGCATTTTGACTGGCAACTTTTTTTATCTTCAGCTGATCGTCGATACCAACTTTAGCATTTTTTCTGGTGATCCCATCTATTTGAGCAATCTTTTTACCTCTGTTTTGAGGCTGGGTAGGCATGGCCTTAGCCACGGTGACCCTTTTACCTTGAATTTCTACAATATCTCCAACGCTAATCCCGCAGGACGCCATATCGTCCGGATCAATTCTTATAATCCCTCTGCCAAGATCTCTGGCTTCTGCTTCTGCCACTCTAAGTTCCATCTCTTTCATTGTTTCCTCCCTTGCCCCTCCGTAGTCCCGATTTCATCGAGGACGAAGGAGGGCTTTTTAAAGAACAAGATATCTTTTGATGCTAACAAAATAAAAGGCGGCGGGTCAAGAGTAGCGGCACAGAGAGAATTGCTTCTCCGGGAGAAGCAATAAGCCCCACATAAACAAAAACTGCCCTGCGATAGGTGGGCAAAATTGTGATATTTTTCTTTGTCATCAATTGCATTATACCTTGAGATAAAAAAATGTGATTAAAATATCTCCAACTGGGTAATCGCTTCCAATTCTTTGGAAGACAGAATCCGATGTTCTTGTAATGCTTTTAACACAATAGCCCACAATCTTTTTTCTTTTTTCTCCTGATATTCCCTCACGGTCTTTTCGGTAAGTAGAATATCCAA
>JACPLM010000036.1 GCA_016186525.1 Candidatus Nealsoniibacteriota bacterium
TCTTTCGGGTTCGTAGTCAAGGAACGCAAAGAAAATTTTTACGGGGACGGTGAACCAAGGTTGATTATGGTTTTAGAGAGAAATGGTATCAGCTCTGGTTTTTGATTTGCTGAAAAAAAGGGGTGATAGAAAATAATGGTGCCCGTCCCCATTTATTTCATTTCAATTTCATTCATAAATATAATTTTTTTTCATAGAGGATTTGACTTTTTTTATGTGAATTGATAATTTAAAACTGAAGGAAAATGGGGACAGGCACCATTAAAGGGACCCGGCCCCTTTTTATCGCGGAGCGAGATGCGTTAAGCCAACAAAAGTCTTTACATGTGGGTAAGAGTATGCTAAGATATTTTGTGAGAAAAGAAAAAGGAGGAATTACGCATGGCTTTAAAGTATTGTCAAACTCTCAATTGTGGCGGATTTTCCGATGATCCGGAGGCTAAATTTTGTTCATGGTGCGGTATGCCCTTTGAAAGACGAGAACCGGCAAGACCACCGCGTACGATAATGTGTAATGGTTGCGGCAAGGAAACTTCACCAAACTCGAAATATTGTCCTTACTGTGGCAATGACTTAATGCGTAATCGCGGCATAGCCGATTAATTAGAAAATGGCAAAGCGCTGGCAGTAAATAGCTGGCGCTTTTTCTATGGTTCTTAAATTTCATGGGATTAGCTTGATTTTATTTTCTAATTTGATAGAAATATAAAGTTGCGTAAGGAGGCAAGCACTTTGAAAAAAGAAAAGGAACAAGGCGAAGTCATAATCGCGCCGAGGTATGTTGAATTGCAATCTCCGATTATTTTTCTTGCAGGCCCCATAAGGGGAGCAGCCGATTGGCAAGGGCAAGCAACAGAATATATTAAGAGAAAGAAGCCCCAGCTGAATATCGCTTCTCCAAGAAGACTATTGATAACGCAGGATGATTTTCCGGAACCCATGTTCGTAGAACAGATAAATTGGGAGCACTATCATCTTCGGATGGCAGCTGAGAGCGGCGTAATTCTTTTTTGGCTGGCAAAAGAACTAGATCACAGATGCGACAGATCATACGCTCAAACTACCAGGTTCGAGTTGGGAGAAGCTGCGGCAATCCATCGTTTTACCGGAGCAAAAGTTGTCGTTGGGATAGAAAATGGTTTTACCGGCGGGAAATACATCCGTAAGACCTTAGCCGGCAAATATCCCGGCATTCCAGTATGCAGCAGCTTGGAGGAAACTTGCGATATGGCTATTAAGTTATACAGGAGGCCGCGATGATTATATTGCTTGATCAAGACGGTCCTTTAGCTGACTTTGAGGGGGGATTCCTTAAGCAGTGAAGAGCGAAATTCCCGAATGAGATTTTTATTCCCGTAGATCAAAGAAGGTCATTTCATATCGTTAACGATTACCCGGCAGAGTTAAAAGAAAAAATTGAGGGCGTATGTTGCGCGCCAGGATTTTACCTGAATCTTCCGCCGGTACCAGGAGCCATAGACGCTGTCGGGCAATTACTCAGAACCGGCAATCAAATAATGATTTGTACGGCTCCGCTTTCTCAATACGAAAACTGCGTCTTAGAAAAATACCGATGGGTGGAAAAACATCTCGGAAGAGATTTTGTAAGTAAAATAATTCTTACGAGAGACAAGACATTAATTCGCGGGGATATTCTTATTGACGATAGGCCGGAAATTACAGGCATTATTGAGCCAGCATGGGAGCATATTGTTTTTAATCTTCCATACAACAAGAATGTTTCCGGAAAAAGAAGAATCACCTGGGAAAATTGGAGAAGTGTTTTAGGAGTATAAGAAAAATAAAAACGGCGCTTGGCGTCGTTTTTTTTGTTATGCCACTTGACTGATTTTTTAAAAAGCGCTAATATCTGTTTTGTAAGATAGTTGCCTGATAAAAAGTTAGTCGAGTTTATTTGGGGAACTAAACTTTAGGATAAAACCTTAAAACGTTAAAATATTATTAACTCACATCTAAGTATGGAAGGAACAATTAAAACTCTTATTTCAGATAAAAAATTTGGATTCATTACCGTTGATGGCGAAGAGAGGGATTTATTTTTTCACGGCAATGAGCTTAAAGACGTGAAATATGAAGATTTGAAAGTGGGCGATAGGGTATCTTTCGAAAAAGCTGATTCCCCAAAAGGGCCCAACGCAGTGAACGTCAATCGCATTTAAGAATTGACTTAACGAATAAAAACAAGTCCAATGCCGGGCTTGTTTTTATTTTTGGCTATATTTGATATAATTTAATAAATCCTCCCACCAAATATGGTGGGAGGATAAATTACAAAAAATGAAAGACGCTTTAGAAATTCACAAAAAATTAAAAGGGAAAATAGGGATAAAGGCGAAAGTTAAAGTTTCCAAAGATAACTTCGGATTGATTTATACGCCCGGCGTTGTTGAAGTGGCCAGAGTTATAGCTAAAGATCCATTGCTATCTTTTGAATATACTTCACGGGGAAACAACGTTGCCATTATTACCGACGGTTCCAGAACACTTGGCGTCGGGGACGCGGCTCCCGAGGCCTCTTTGCCGGTGATGGAAGGCAAGGCGCTGTTTTTAAACCTTCTTGCAGGCATAGACGCTTACCCCCTTTGCCTCAATACCAAATCAAAGGAGGAAATCGTCAGGACGATTGAAATTTTATCTCCGAGCTTTGCCGCTTTTAATCTTGAGGATGTCCAAGCCCCTAAAAGTTTGGATATTATGGAGGAATTGAGAAAAAAAGACCTGATTGTTTTTCACGATGACGAACAGGGAGTGGCCATAGCGGTTTTGGCAGCTTTGATTAATGCGCTAAAGGTTGTCGGAAAGAAAATAGAAAGCGTGAAAATATGCATCGGAGGAGCCGGAGCTGCAGGGTATGGCATTTCCAAACTCTTGAATTTTGCCGGCGCCAAAAATTTGCTGGTTTTTGACGCAAAAGGAATAATCTTCCGCGGCAGAGAAGGGGATAATAAATATTTAAAAGAAATAGCCGATTTTACTAATACGGAAAATTCAACAGGCAGCAAAAAAGAAGCGCTGAAAGGAAGCGATGTCTTTATCGGCGTGACGGGCGTGGCCAATCTTTTGGATAGTTCTGATGTTTCTTTAATGGCGAAAAATCCAATTATTTTTGCGATTTCAAATCCTATCCCAGAAATTATACCGAAAGAAATAAAAAAGGCGGCCGGGAAATTTGTTTTTTCCAGCGGCAGATCTGACTTTCAGAATCAGATCAACAATATCATCGTTTTCCCAGGAGTTTTCAGGGGGCTTATAAGCGCCAGAAGAAAAATGGATCTTGCTCTGGAATTAAAAATCGCAAAGGCGATATCGGCCTTGGTGAAAAAACCGAGCATTAGCAATATCATTCCAAACCCTTTTGATAAAAGACTGCTCAAAACGATAGCCGGCTGCATCAAAAAGAATAATTAATTTTTACTCAACTTCGGATATTTTGTACTTCTTTAAGCCGTCGGGAGTATCGAAGCTGACGATATCTCCTTTGCTTTTACCCAAAAGCGCCTGCCCTAAAGCAGATTTGGGGGAAATTTTGCCGGCCAAGATGTCGGCTTCTTCAGGTTCTACGACTTGGAATTTTTCTTTGCCGCTTTTTGATTCAAGTAAAACAATAGAGCTTATTTGGACTTCTCCCCCGGCTTTTTTCTCAATTACTTCGGCTTGGTTTATAGTAGCTTTCAAGCTCTTTATCCTTGCTTCAATGAACGCCTGATCATCCCTAGCTGCGTGATAGCCGGCATTTTCCTTCAAGTCGCCGTGGGAAGCTGCATGGCTTATTCTTTTGATAACCTCTTTTCTTTCAACATTTTCCAGGCGCTCTAATTCCTTTTTAAGTTTTTCCAAACCATCTTTGGTCAAGTATTTTGCCATAGTATTATTCATTTTACCCCTTCGGCAAGCTCAGGGCAAGCAGACTCTTTGACGCAATAATCAAAAAATGAGAAAATAAATAATAAGAATATGAAGAAAGCCATAAAGCTTATAATCAGCATATTAATTTGCCAGGGAGCGGGATTAATAGGATCTATTTTTACTGCGCCGGCCATTCCTAAATGGTACGCAGGCATTGTAAAACCTGGTTTTACTCCGCCGAGTTGGGTTTTTGCGCCGGCTTGGACCGCGCTTTTTCTGTTGATGGGCATATCTTTGTATTTGGTTTGGGAAAAGAAATGGCAGGTTAAGTCTCTGCTGGTTGGTTCAGGAGAGAAATACTGGAATCCAATTTCAAAGAAATTATGGCAGGGCAGCTGGAAAGAAGAAAACGTAATTGCCATTTTCGGACTGCAGCTGGGTTTGAATATTCTTTGGTCGATAGTATTTTTCGGATTGAAAGCTCCCGATATAGCTTTCGCCGTGATTCTAATGCTCTTTTTCGCGATCTTATACACCATAGTCAATTTTTACAGGATATCTAAGGCAGCGGCTTTTCTGCTTTTACCTTATATTTTTTGGGTATCTTTTGCCGCGGTTTTAAATCTGTTTATTGTCATATTGAATTGGAGCTCGCCGTTATTAACTTGTTTTTACTGCTAAATTAAAATGTTTTTTCTAGGCATGAAAATAAAATGGTGGCTGGCTGTTTTGATTTTCTTGCTTTTTTCCAGTTTAATTATTCTACTGGAAGTTTTACTGATAAAATAATTAAATTAAGCGCGAAGTTTGAATATGGAATATAATAAACTTATCCCTGAAGAAGAAAAAGTCATAGTGGGCAAAGGCACTGAAGCCCCTTTTACGGGAGAGTACGATAAGTTTTTTGAAGAAGGCGTTTATCTTTGCAGGCGCTGCAACACGCCTCTCTACGAATCAAAAAATAAGTTTGACGCTCATTGCGGCTGGCCGAGTTTTGACGAGGAAATGTCGGGCGCCGTTATAAAAAAACCAGACGAAGACGGCATTCGCACGGAGATTATTTGTTCTAATTGCGGAGCCCATTTGGGCCATGTTTTTACGGGAGAGAAATATACCTCCAAAGATACCAGGCATTGCGTTAACTCCGTTTCTATGCAATTTGTACCGATGGATTTTAAGGGAAAAGAAGAACGCTCAGCCGTTCTCGGAGGAGGATGCTTTTGGCGCCTGGAAGCAGCTTACAAACAACTCAAAGGAGTAGAAAAAGTTGATCCCGGATATGCCGGAGGCCATAAAGTTAATCCTGTTTACGAGGAAGTTTCTGCAGGTTCCACCGGGCACTCAGAAGTGGTAAAATTAACATATAAGCCGGAGATTATAACTTTCAGGGATATTTTGGAAGTATTTTTCACGATTCACGATCCAACGACCCCGAATCGGCAAGGCAATGATATTGGAGAGCAATACAGGTCCATTATTCTTTACCAAACCTGGAAGCAGAAAGAAGAAGCAGAAGTAATTATCAAAGAACTGAAAGATGCCTATGAAAACCCGATTGTCACGGAAATTAAGCCGCTCATTAAATTTTATCCTGCAGAAGAGCATCACCGGGATTATTTTAAAAAACACCCAAAAGAGCCTTATTGCCAATTGGTGATAGCTCCGAAAATAGAGAAGTTGAGAAATAAATATAAAGAATTGCTTAAATAAAGGTCGGCTTAAAATAAAAAATAAAAGAATATGATCAATACAAACCATCTTCTCAAGGTTTCATCGGCGTGGATTAGTATTGTTTATGCTATTTGCTTTGCCGGAGTGGCCTTTTTCCCAGGCATGCGTCCGGGATTCATGAGATACGGCCTGCACATGGGAATTGATATGGGGCAGAATATCCTCACAATTGGAACGTTTATTTCCGGATTGATTATCTGGAACGTTATCACCTTATTGAGCGTTTGGCTTTTCGCCTACTTATTTAATAAAATAAAATAAAAAAATATGATGGATTACAATGTGATGGGAGGGGCCGGAGGCAGCAGCATGATGCTTTTTGCCTGGATACCCTACCTATTAACCGTAGGATTACTGGTGCTCGGCATTGTTGCTTTGCTGAAATACATCGGCAAGAAATAAGAGTTGACTTTAATGGCAATTGATTTGTCAAAACTTAATGATGAGCAAAAGAAAGCGGTGACCCACGGAGGGGGGCCGCTTTTGATTATAGCTGGAGCAGGAACCGGCAAAACCGCGGCCATTACTCAAAGAATAGCTTATTTGATTGAAAACGGTTTGGCCAAGCCCGAGGAAATTTTAGCCGTTACTTTCACAGAAAAGTCAGCCGAAGAAATGGAAGAAAGGGCGGATAAATTGCTGCCCATGGGCTACATTGACTTATGGGTTTCCACATTTCATTCTTTCTGCGAAAGAATTTTAAGAGATAATGCTTTGGATATCGGGCTGCCGTCCGATTTTAAAATTTTAGACGGGACTTCGGGGTGGCTTTTGGTTTATAAAAACCTTGGCCGCTTTAACCTTAAATATTACAAGCCGTTGGGTAATCCTACAAAATTTATTCAGGCGCTGCTTTCTCATTTTTCCCATTGCAAAGACCAGACGGTTTATCCGGAAGATTACTTAAAATACGCAGACGATTTGAAAACGAGAGACGACGCTCCGGAAGATTCGGAAACCGAAAGAATACAAGAAGTGGCTAATGCTTATCATGCCTATCAAAAATTGCTTTTGGAAGAAGGATATTTGGATTTCGGGGATTTGATAAATTACTGCTTAAAACTTTTTAAACAGAGGCCCTTAATTTTAAAAAAATACCGAGAGAAGTTCAAATATATTTTGGTTGACGAATTTCAGGATACCAACTGGGCTCAGTACGAGTTGATTAAAATTTTATCAGCTCCCCAAAACAATTTAACTGTTTGCGCCGACGACGATCAATGTTTGCCCGGCAACTCTAAAGTAGAATTTTTTGAAAATAATAAAATTAAAAACAAGAAAATTAAGAATGTTAAAATAGGGGACAAGGTATTAACGGCGGTAGGGAAAGGCCACATGGGAATCGCAAAAGTCAACAACGTTTTCGTTAAAAACAAGAGGGCAAAAATTTTAACCATTAAAACAGAAAATGGCTATTTTGTAAAAGTAACTGATAATCATAAAATGTTTTGTTGCGTTCCAAGAACCGCTAGGGCGGGATACCATTATGTTTATTTAATGTTTCGTCTGGGTTTAGGATGGAGGATCGGCGTAACCGACGATTTAATACTTAGACTTAGACTCGAACGTTCCGCTGATAAGATATTGGCGATTAGGGCTTTTAGTAGCGATGAGGAGGCAAGATATTATGAAACCTTGTGGTCGTTAAAATATGGGATACCTACGAGTTGTTTTAAGGCAAGAGAAGGCACTATTATTAGAGGGAATTTTTTAAATAAAATATATGAAGAAATTGATGTTGGAAATAACATTCAAAGATTGGTCAAAGATTTGAACATAGATTTAAACTCTGCTCACCATTGTTTAGATGCGGTTACGCGAGGCAGAAGCCGCAGGATAATTATTAATTTACAGATGTGCTATAGGAAATATCGGAGCAAAGCCCATATTAGAAGTAAAAAAAATCTTCTTTTGAATGGCTGGATTAACCATAGGCTTTATTTGGAAACGTCCGACAAAGAAACGATTAAAAAATTAAAAATAGCAGGTTATAATCTTCAAAAGACCAAGAGGGGAGGAAGATTAAACATGGAGGGTGCGGATATTAAAAAACTCGAAAAAGAAGCGAGAATAATTGAAAAAATTACGGGCGGTTTTTTGGAATATAAATTTAATGTCGCAAGTAAGTATAGTAAGCCGTCGGGCGTTGCGAGGAATCACATGTCTCTAATTATGCCGGCTAAGAACTTGGTTTTAGGGCACTACCTTCCGGTAAAGAAAGGAAATGAAATATTTTACGATAAAATAGTATCAATCAAAAGGATTGATAAAACAATAAAAGTATATGATTTAGAAATTGACAAAACACATAACTTTATAGCGAATGGAGTGGTCGTTCACAATTCTATTTATAGATGGAGGGGGGCTTCTTACAGTAATATTGTTCAATTTGCTAAAGATTTTCCTGAAGCCGAGCAAATATCATTGGTTAAAAATTACAGGTCTTGCCAGGATATTCTTGATTTGGCTTATAAGTTTATTAAAGCTAACGATCCCGATAGGTTGGAATGCGTCAATAAGATAAATAAAAAATTAGTCGCGAATAATGAAGGCGCAGGACTAATAGAACATATTCATACTCAAAGTCTGGACGAAGAAGTGAATTTGGTCGTAAAGAAAATCACGGAAATTTTAAAAGAAGACAAAGAAATAGGTTTTAGCGACATTGCCATTTTGGTTCGGGCCAATAATGCCGCAGTTCCTTTTGTTAAGGCCCTAGAGAGGGCGCAGCTGCCTTACCAATTTCTGGCCTCAAGGGGCCTTTATTCAAAACCCGGAGTTTTAGATGTCATTTCTTATTTCAAGCTTTTGGACAATTACCATGAAAGCACTGCGGTTTTCAGAATTTTGAATTTGCCGTTTTTAATTATTCCCACGCAAGATATAATGCAGTTGACCCAGTATGCTTCGCGTAAAACAAAATCGCTTTACGAGGCCATGGAAGAGCTTCCCTTAATCAGCGGCATTTCGCCTGAAGCTCAAGAGAAAATTAATTTTATTTCCAATCTTATCAAAAAGCATGGAGCCATGGCCTGCCATAAGCAGATTTCAGAAATATTAGTCGCTTTTTTGGAGGATTCCGGCTATTTGAAATATTTGGCGGAAAAAGACGATAAAGAGCAGCTGGATCTGCTTAATCAATTTTACAAGAAAGTTAAGAATTTTGAAGAAACAGCGATAGATCCCTCTCTCAATAATTTTATGCAGGAAATGAAACTGGAAATTGATTCTGGCGAGGAGGGCAAAATTAATTTTGATCCCGAGCAGGGTCCGGACATGATAAAAGTAATGACCATACACGGATCTAAAGGGTTAGAGTTCAAATACGTATTTTTGGCTAATATGGTAGATAAGAGGTTTCCGACCATTGAAAGGAAAGATCCCATAGAGCTTCCGGAAGAATTAATAAAGGATATTAAACCCAAGGGCGACGTTCATTTGCAGGAAGAAAGGCGGCTTTGCTATGTGGCCATGACCCGCGCCAAAAAAGGCCTTTATTTCACATCTGCTGAAGATTACGGAGGAGCGAGAAGCAAGAAGTTGTCCAGATTTATGATGGAATTAGGGTATCCGCCCAAGGCGGACCAGCCTGGGGCTGGTAAAGATAAAAATGAGTTGCTTGAATCAAAATACCAAAAACCAGATACCAGAAAACCAGAAAACCAGAAAATTAGTTACCAGTTGCCCAATCACTTTTCTTTTTCCCAACTGGCAGCTTTTGAAAAATGCCCCTTGCAGTACAAATTCGCTTTCATTTTGCGAGTGCCGGTAAAAGGCAAGGCGGTATTTTCTTTTGGAAAAACCATGCATAGCACTCTTTATCAGTTTTTAAAAAACGCTAATGAAGCCAGTAAACAAAAGCAGGATAATCTATTTGGTTTTAAGGATTTGGAAACTAAGTTCCCAAGTGGAAGCCTAGTTTCCATAACCAACATTTACGAGCAAAATTGGATTGACGAATGGTATGGGGATAAAAAGCAGAAAGAAGAATATTACGAACGCGGAAAGAAGATAGTGAAAGATTTTTACGCTGATTTTCTAAAAAATCCTCCGAAAATTTTAACGGTCAACAATGCCTTAGCCCTGGAAATGCCGTTCAATTTAAAAATCTCAGGCAATACCATAAAAGGGCAGATAGACCGCATAGATGAAGTCGTTGGCGGAGTCGTAATTTTGGATTACAAAACCGGCGAAGCCAAAGAAAAATTAGATTCAAACGATAAAGAGCAGCTGCTTCTCTATCAGATAGCAGCAGAAGAAGTTTTCGGATTAAAACCGAAAGGGCTCGTTTACCATTATATCCGAGAAAACAAAAAGCAATCATTTTTGGGCTCCGATAAAGAAAAATCAGATCTTAAGGAAAAAATACAAGGAGAGATTGAAGCCATAAAAAACAGCAATTTTGATCCTACTCCCGGCTGGCAGTGCTCATTCTGCGACTTCAAAGACATTTGCGAATTTGCCGAGAGATGACCGACTTGCCCTGAACCGCGTCGAAGAGTAAAATAAAAAGATGATTACCTTAAATCAAATCAAAAAGAATCCTCAGATTAAGGAGTTTATAAAACAGTCGGCAAAGAGCTTGACTTTTGAGGGCTACACCGACCACGGATTGAGCCATCTTGATCTGGTGGCAGACAGGGCGAGAAATATAGCGAGAGAAGTCGGGCTTTCTGCCAGAGAGCAAGAGTTGTCGGCCATAGCCGCTTTTTGCCACGATATGGGAAACTTTTTAAGCAGAACAAACCACCACTATTTCGGCGCTCTGCTTTTTAATCAAGTTTTCGGAAAGGAATTTGAAGCAGGTGACATATCTTTGGTTATGCAGGCCATTAGCAATCATGATAAGAAAGAGATGAAATTTGCTAATCCAATTTCGGCCGTTTTAGTCTTGGCCGATAAATCCGATGTCAGGCGCTCTAGGGTGGTGGAGAAAAAAATAGACAATATAAAACTTGATATACACGATAGGGTCAATTATGCCACCACTATGTCAAAGCTTGGAATTAATAGGCAGAAGAAAGTAATTTCCCTGGTTTTAAAAATTGACACCGGTTTCGTGCCGGTCATCGAGTATTTTGAAATTTTTACCGAAAGAATGGTTTATTGCCGGGAAGCCGCCCAGTCCCTGGGCTATAAGTTCGGCTTGGTTATCAACAACTTCAAACTGCTTTAATCTGAATGAAATTCGGATTTAAAATAATTAAAAAATCGAAAAAGTCTTTTGCCAGAGCCGGCATCTTGGAAACTCCTCACGGCGTAATCCATACGCCGGCTTTTGTTTCCGTGGCTACCCAAGCGAGCATTAAAAGTTTGGCTCCCGAAGATTTAGAGAATCTTGGAGCCGAAGTTATTTTATCCAACACCTATCATTTATATTTAAGGCCAGGTTCTGCAATAGTTAAGAAAGCTGGCGGCCTCCATAAATTTATGAATTGGCTTGGTCCTACTGTGACCGATAGCGGCGGTTTTCAGGTATTCAGTTTGGGCTGGGGCCAAGTGCATAAAATAGGCAAGATAGGTTTTTTCCCGGGCTTTGAAGAAATAGAGCAGTACAAGGGAAAAAGTCCGAAATTGGTTAAAATAACCGAAAACGGAGTGGAGTTCAGCTCCCATTTGGACGGATCAAAGCACTTTTTTACCCCTGAAAAATCAATTAAAATCCAGGAAGATTTGGGAGCCGACATCATCTTCGCTTTTGACGAATGCACTTCTCCTTTGGCTGGCTACGATTATACCAAAAAATCCCTCAGAAGAACGCATGCCTGGGCTTTGCGCTGCTTAAAAGCCAAAAAGAGGAAAGACCAAGCCCTATTCGGCATAATTCAAGGCGGGGATTACAAGGATTTACGGGAAGATTCGGCCAAGTTCATTTCATCTTTGCCGTTTGAGGGCATCGGCATAGGAGGGTCTCTGGGCAAGACCAGAAAAAACATGTTTAAAATTTTAAAATGGCTGCATCCGTTTTTGCCCGGACAAAAGCCGCGCCATCTTTTGGGTATAGGAAATCCTGACGATTTGGAAAATTGCGTCAAGCGCGGCATGGATTTGTTTGATTGCGTTTGGCCGACGCGGCTTGCCAGGCGGGGGACTTTGCTTATTAAAAAAGGCCGTCTGAATATAGGGAATGCCAGATATATTAAGGACTTCCGCGTCATTGAGGCGGGTTGCTTCTGCTACACCTGCCAGAATTTTACCAGAGCTTATCTTTCCCATCTTTTCCGGGCCAAAGAACTTCTGTACCACCGACTGGCCACCATTCACAATCTTTATTTCACTTTGAATTTGATGAGAAAAATCAGGGAGAATATTTTAAAGGGCAAGCCTTAGTTATTTTGACAGAGTCATTGATATATGTTATAATGTCGTGTTGAAAACATATATCAAAAATAAAAAAAGCGGTGGTTTAAATTCTCCCCAGAAGATTTCTTTTAATATTACTAAAAAGTGCAATTTAAAATGCAGGCATTGCTTTAGCGACGCGGGGGACCCCGATCCAAATGAGTTAACAACCAAAGAGCTTTTTAAGCTTATTGACCAGATGAAAGATGCTGGCTCTTTTTCTATAACAATCGGCGGAGGCGAACCGCTATTAAGAAATGATTTGTTTGAGGTAATTAAATACGCAAGGGATAACTTCATCTCCGTTTCGCTCGTAACCAACGGTTTATTAATCAATAAAGAGATAGCCCAAAGATTAGATGCCTTAAACTTGGATACCATAACAGTAAGCATTGATGGTTTGAAAAAAAATCATGATTATATCAGGGGGGAGGGCAATTTTAGAAAAACGATAAATAATATTAGAATACTGAGAAAATGCTGCAAAACGGCCAAGCTCGCTATAAGGTTTACCGTCAACAGCTTGAATATCGGCGAATGCGAAAAAGTGATAAGACTCGCAGAAGGGCTGTCGCTGGACCTTATCAGGCTGACTCCGATGCTTTTGCTCGGCAGAACGAAAGACAATAAAGATTTGTTAATCAACCAAGAAGAATACATCAGCTTTCTTAAAAATACTCAAAATATTAAATCTAGAATAAAACTGGTTCTTCCCAATCAGGGAGATGGCAAGAAACGGTTTGTCTGCCCGGAAGATTTCGGGTGCCATTGCGGCAAGGAGGCCTGCTGGATTACGCAAACCGGAGATCTTTATCCCTGCATTTTCTTTGGCAATAATTTTTTAGCGGGAAATATCAGGAACGAAAGATTTCTGGATCTCTGGGATAAAGTTAAAAATATGGTAAAATTAAATGGCAATGAAGCATGCAATAGTTGCGTCCAATATGAAAAGTGCCGTGGCGGCTGCAGGGCCAGGGCTTTATGGGAGTGCGGAGATATTAACGCGGTTGACCCTTTGTGCCCGTTAAGAAAAAACAAAATATAATTTCATTATTATGAGATTACCATATCAAATTTTAATATTTCCTTTTATAAAAGAGGGAAATGACTATTACTACGCCATATTTAAAAGGCAGGATTTAAACATCTGGCAGGGCATTGCCGGCGGAGGAGAAGGCGATGAAAAACCGGACGAAGCAGCGAAAAGGGAGGGTTATGAAGAAGCGGGCATTGATAAAAATTCCCGTTATATCAGATTGTCCTCTATAGCCACTATACCTGCCGCGAATATCCGCGGATTGCAATGGGGGGAGAATATCGTTGCAGTTCCTGAATTTGCCTACGGCGTTGAATTGTCTTCAAAAGAATTGAGAATAAGCGGCGAGCACACCGAGTATTCTTGGCTTAAATGCGAGGACGCTATAAAACAATTGAGATACGACAGCAACAAATCAGCTATTTGGGAATTGGATCACCGGTTAAGGACGAATACCCTCGATGGCATAGAGGAAAACAATCAATCTATAAAGAAATTCTTATAGCAGTTATGAAAGGAGGCAGCAAGAGTGGAATGTTCGTTCGGACTTTTAAAACCGGATTGCCTTAAAAGAGGCATAGAAAAAGAAGTATTATCGGAAATTGAAGCTGCCGGGCTGGGAATTATAGCCGTCAAGCGCGTAAGATTGACGAAAAAAGAGGTCGATGTCATTTGGGAGCCGTGCGCAAAAGAGGATTTTTACCAAGAGCTTCTGGGATTTTCTTTGTCTGGCGATTGCCTGGTTTTTATTGTGAAAGGCGATAATTCAATCGGCAGGCTCAATGATCTTGTCGGACATTATCATCCCGAAGTTGCAAAAGAGCATACGATACGGCATCGGTTCGGCAAATCGGCCATGGAGAACGTAATACACAGCACGGGCGATGAGCAAACATTTTTGAAGGAGGCATCACTTTTCTTTGCTCGATCAGAGCTTATAAGTTTATCTAAGGAAAAATAAAGGGGCCGCGTGCTTTGTCTCGCAGCCCCTTTTACGTTGATTGCCAAACCGTTCCAAAAATGGCAAAATTAAAGGAAGTTTAGCCCGGAGTTTAAAATTTATGAACTACAAAGGCGTTATAATTGAGGAAAGTTTAGAAAATAAGGAAATCCTTAATGGGTTGGTTATTTTAAGCACCAAAGTAGAGCCGGTTACGGAAAAACATAAAACTCCTTATCTTAAGCAATGGACACTACACACAGTTGAGGTGTTCGAAGATAGGGTAGATGATGTTGCGGAAAAGATAAGCCGGGTGCTTGATTTAAAACATAACGATTGGTATGCGGACTTTAAGAATGATAAATTCCACTACGTTATTTTTCGAGACAGAGTATTTAAAGTAGATTTACGTAATCCAAAATATAAAGAAGTCATGGAATATGGAATTTCGTTGGGTATTCCTTGGTATCAGTTAGATTTTTCACCTGAAATTAAACAGTGGAAGCGATAATAAAATTATGGATAAATCATTTAATTTTATATTTGTTGACGAATCAGGAGATCCGGGAAAGCCATATGAAATAGATAATAGTGGCAACAAAATATCAACTGGCGCCAGTTTATTTTATATCCTTTCGGCTGTTTGTCTCGATCACGGGAAATTATTTGCTTTAGAAAATAGAATTATGGAAATTAAAAATAAATATCGATACAGGGGAGAACTAAAAGCTCAAAATATTCCCCTCGGACTGTACAAAGACCTTTTGAACATAATAAACGAATTAGAAGTCAAAATATATTACCGACTTATAGATAAAATGAAATATAAGGGTATTTTTGCGGTTGACGGAAAGAAAAAACTACACAATGTTTTTGATGAATATAATTTGGCGAAGTTAGTTTCTTTCGCTATTAATAAATGTGGCCTTGATAGGGCAGAAGTGGTTATTGATAGAGCAGACCGCAGATTACTAGACGGTAAATTTGATAATTTCAATAATTATTTAATGAGTAAAGTTAATAGAAAGACTATAAAAAGGATAGAATTTATTACCCACGTTAATTCAGAATATGTTAATGCTATGCAGATATCGGATCTTGTTAGCGGTGCAGTCAAAGATTTCGTAACTGGTAGAAATAAAGATTTAAAAATGGTTATCAATAGGCGTTTTTTAATTAAAATATATTGAAACAAATAAAAAAGCGGGCACCCAGACCTGGGACACGCTTCAAGACTAATGATAGCAAATCATAAGGGATTGTCAAGGATTTTGTCAAAATTTAAAAGAGTTATAAAATAATTTAAATTTATGAATAAAAAGGAACTGTTAAACTTTTTATTGAGGGCGAGGACTAAAACTTACGCTGGAGCCGGTGGCAGTGTTTCGCCAGCTCTAAAAGGGTCAAAACAATTAGAATATAAAGAGGAGGATTGGCTATACAGAGATGTTTTTTATGTGGGGAAGGGCATATTTACCGGCCTTGAGGTTGTCCATTTTCAAGGAAAGCCGATTTGGTCGATGTCATATTACGGAAACTTTAAGAAAATGACCGAAGAGGAAATAGATAAGATTTTAAGGAGGGCGCTTATAGAAAATCAAAAAACTGCCAGAACTTGGAAATTGGTTGAATGGCAAAAAGACGGCTACGAGTATATCTGCCAGCCTGATTTCGGGAAATCAGTAGATGGATTCGGCGGAAGTGAAACAATATTCAGGAATGGAAAGGATGTTTATTCTTTTTTCTACGCCGCCGGCCTTATCGGATAAGGATTGTGCGGGGTCGGGGGAAGCACAAGGGGCCTGCCCGCCGATGAGGCGGGGTCTTTTCTAGTTGGGTAATTTGTGCTAGCATATACGCATTATGAATCAGGGAGAAACGATATTAAGATTTGCCAAGGTCTCTTTTAACTACGGCCATAAGCCCATATTGGATGAGGTTGATTTTTCCGTTAGGCAGGGATCGAAAATAACCCTAATGGGGCAAAATGGCGCAGGCAAAAGCACTATTTTTCAGGAATCTGCTCGATTCCACGGTGCGCGAATTTTTCCAAAGCTGTTTCAAAGAAAAAATATATGACATTGATCCGAAAATTGACGAGGTCTTGGAGATAGTCAATCTTGCGGCAGACAAAGATAGAATTATCAAATCATTTTCCGGAGGCCAGCAGGCCAGGCTTCTTTTGGCTTCAGCTATTATCCAAAACCCGGATTTATTGCTTTTAGACGAGCCGACCAACAATCTTGATAAAGACGGCATAGCCCACCTGACCAGATTTCTTATTGATTATAATAAAACATGTGTCGTTATTTCTCATGACGCTGATTTTCTTAATGCATTTACCCACGGCGTGCTCTATTTAGATGCTTTTACCCATAAAGTTGAGCAGTATGTCGGAGATTACTTTGATTTATTGCTTGAAATTTCGGCCAGAATAGAAAGGGAAAACAGGAAAAACGCGCAGCTGGCCAAAAGAATTATAGAGAACAAAGAAAAGGCAAACTATTTTGCCTACAAGGGAGGCAAAATGAGGCTGGTGGCTAAGAAAATGCGGGACCAAGCCGAAGAAATGGAAGAATCCAAAGTCAGCGTCAGAAAAGAGGATAAAGCCATCAGGCCCTTTACGATTCCTTTTCAGCAGGGCGTTAGCGGAGAAATTTTAAACATTACTTCTTTTTCCGCTGTGAAAAATCATAAATCGGTGCAGCGCAATACCAGTATTTCTCTAAGAAAAGGAGAGCGCTTGCTTCTGGCCGGACCAAACGGCATAGGCAAAACTACCTTGCTTGAATCTTTAGCTTCAGGAAAAGCCAAAGGTGCGAAAATCGCCTCGGATGTTAAGGTCGGATATTACCGCCAAGATTTTTCCACTCTTAATTTTGACGATACAGTTTTTCAGTCTCTCGGTTCCGTGGCTGAAGATTTTTCTGAAGAGGAGCTGCGCTCTTTAGCCGCAGGATTCCAGATAACCGGCGATTTAATCTATGCCAAAATAGGCAGTTTGTCAGAAGGGCAAAAGGGCTTGGTGTCTTTTGCCAGGCTGGTGATGCAAAAACCCGGGCTTCTTATCTTGGATGAACCCACCAATCATATTAATTTCCGCCATTTGCCGGTCATAGCGTCCGCTTTAAACAAATATGAGGGAGCCATGGTTTTAGTCAGCCATATTCCCGAATTCGTCAGCCAGATCCGCATTGACCAAATAATTGATATGAGCAAGTAAGCGGTATTGACTAAATATTGGTATTGGTGTACAATATACGGGTAGCTGAATCTCATAGCTTTATCAAGAACTACGAGACCAACCGGTCTCTTTTATTATGCAAAGAAGTTTTAACAGCAGAATGCCAAAAAAATATTTATTTCAATCCCACTATAGAAACGTGGGCTCTTCGCGTTTCGGCCAAAGAAAGCCCATGGGGCGTCCCGGAGTACATATAGATCCGGCAAGGTTTGTTAATAAAGCTGTTGAGGGAGAAGTGATTGAAAATTTTACGCCGGAACATAAATTCCAGGATTTTAAAATTGACCAGAGATTGATAACTGCCATTGCCAATAAGGGATACAAAACGCCAACGCCCATTCAGGATAAGATTATTTCCCATATCATTGAGGGTTCCGATGTCGTGGGCATTGCCGATACGGGTTCGGGTAAAACAGCTGCTTTCTTGGTGCCTTTGATTAATAAAATTATGCAAAATCCCAGAGAGCAGATTTTAATTGTCGCTCCTACTAGGGAATTGGCAGTTCAGATTGATGAGGAGTTCAGATCATTCGTTAAGGGGATGAGAATTTATTCCGTTGTCTGCGTGGGAGGCACAAGCATGGGCAGGCAGATGTCGGAACTTCGCTACAGATATAACTTGATTATCGGCACGCCCGGAAGATTAAAAGATTTGATAGAGAGGAAAATGATTTATTTGTCCGAATTCAACACCGTTGTTTTAGACGAGGCGGACAGAATGTTCGATATGGGCTTCATTAACGACACCCGTTTTATCATCAACGGCATGCCCAGAGGCCGTCAGACGCTTTTTTTCTCAGCCACTATTTCAAGGGACATAGAAAGGATGATCGGAGAATTCACCAAGAATCCGGTCAGGATTTCGGTTAAGACAAGAGACACTTCCAAAAACGTTGAGCAGGATGTTATTAAAATCGATCAGGGTAAAACTAAATTAGATGTTTTAAGCAATCTTTTAAACCAAAAAGAATTTAATAAAGTGCTGGTCTTTGGCAGAACCAAGCACGGGGTGGAAAAGCTTTCCAAAATGCTTATCTACAAGGGCTTTAGAGCAGAATCAATCCATGGAAACAAAAATAATTCTCAACGCCAGCGGGCGCTCGGTATGTTTAAGGAGAATCAAGTTCAGATTTTGGTAGCCACTGATGTGGCGGCCCGCGGGCTTGATATTGCCGATATCAGCCATGTTATCAATTATGACTTGCCTTCAACTTATGAGGATTACATTCACCGCATCGGACGCACGGGCAGGTACAACAAGCGCGGCATGGCGTTGACTTTTATAGATTAATTTAAGATGATTGATGGCAGGATGAGGCCAGTTGAATCTGGCTTTTTTGTTTGTTAAGATACAGAGATATGGAACCATTAGCATCAAAGATCAGGCCGAAAAATTTAAAAGAATTTGTAGGCCAGGAGCATTTGGTCGGAGAAGGAAAGCCCCTGAATATTGCCATCAAGCAGCGGCATTTATTTTCTTTTATTTTCTGGGGCCCTCCGGGAACCGGCAAAACCACTTTAGCTAAAATATACGCCAACAGCTTAAATGCCAAGTTTTATGAACTATCAGCTGTTTCCGCTGGAAAAGCGGATATCAAAAAGATAATTGACGAGGATTCCCATGGCATTCCCAAAGTTTTATTTTTAGACGAAATCCATCGTTTCAACAAATCGCAGCAGGATTTTTTATTGCCTTACGTTGAAAACGGCGTGATAACTCTTATCGGGGCTACTACTGAAAATCCCAGTTTTGAAGTGATATCGCCTCTGCTTTCCCGATGCAGGGTTTTTGTTTTAAATACTCTTTCCAATGAAAATATGGAAGCAATTATCGCCAGGGCCGGCTTTGCAATTAGCAAAGACGCCAAAGACTGGCTAATCAATATGGCTAATGGCGATGCCAGACAAGCTATTACCATGCTGGAGAACACCAGCCAGCTTTACAAAAAAATCACTATAGAAAATTTAAAAAATGCG
>JACPLM010000012.1:0-827 GCA_016186525.1 Candidatus Nealsoniibacteriota bacterium
AGATTGGTGCCCGGCATTGTCGGCAAAACTCAATTCCTGAAAGAGCGGGTTACCGAGGGTAAAGGTTTTGTTGAATATCCTCAATATACAAGGCCGGAAGTTTTTCAGAAATGGCAGGCGCCCAAAGTTTTAATGTCGGGCAACCACAAAAAAATAGAAGAGTGGCGGAAAGAACATCAAAAAACTATTGAATAATAAATAACAGCATGATAAAATGGACAAATAGAGCAATAACTAGAAGATGGTTAATTTGTCCACAAAGTTAATAAGGCGTCTTTATTATGAAGAAGAATTAAGCACATTAGAAATTGCCGCAAAATTAGATATTACGCCATGGATAGTGTTGAAATTTATGAAAAAAATGAATTTGCCACGACGTTCATTTAAACAGGCGAATACCAAAAGATTTGAGAAAAAACCGATAACTTTCTTACTAAAGAAAAATTTATCCGCCAGAGAAAAGGAGCTTAAAATAGCTGGTATTATGCTTTATTGGGAAGAAGGCAATAAAGCAAACCATGAAAATGGAATAGATTTTGCCAATAGTGAACCGAGAATGATTAAACTTTTCCTTAGATTTCTTAGGGATATTTGTGAGGTTGACGAAAAACGATTAAGGGTATATCTATATTGTTATGCTGATCAAAATATTGATGAAGTAAAAAGATATTGGCGACAAATAACCAATATTCATTTTCCGCAGTTTACAAAACCATATATTAGAAAAGATTTTCTTGCTAAAAAAAGTGGTAAAATGAAACACGGTTTAGCACACATTAGGTATTCTGACAAAAAATTATTTCTTCAAATAGTAAATTGGGTTGAAA
>JACPLM010000012.1:842-6804 GCA_016186525.1 Candidatus Nealsoniibacteriota bacterium
ATTAAGGGTGGTTGGCGGAGCAGCTAACGCACGAGACTGTAAATCTCGCGGCCTTTGGCCTTCGGGGGTGCAAGTCCCTCACCACCCATATAAATTATAAAATGCCCGAATAGCTCAGTCAGCAGAGCACATTCTTGGTAAGAATGAGGTCCGCAGTGCAAATCTGCGTTCGGGCTCATAAGAATATAAATATAAAAATATGGCAACAAAAAAGAAACCAACGTACGTCAAGCTTCAGTGCGAAGTTTGCAAAAAAGTCAATTACTATACTCACAAGTCAAAGCAAAGGGCAGGCGGTGAGAAGAAGTTAGGATTGAAAAAATTCTGCAAATCCTGCAGAAAGCACACGGCGCACAAGGAAGCAAAGAAATAAAAAAGTCCCAGATTAGCTGGGCATAGGGGCTTGGTTCAATGGTAGAATAGCGCTCTCCAAAAGCGCGGATGGGGGTTCGATTCCCTCAGCCCCTGTTGGTAAAATTCGAGGCACCTTTATGGTGCCTTTGAATTTTAACATGGGGTTGGTGGAGAGAACCCCCTCCCTGATCCGCCACAGGCGGAGCCTTCGGGCAACTCTTCGATTCCCTCAGCCCCTGCAGCGAAATTTGTATTCTCAATTTTGACACACCCCTCGTGGAGTTAGAACCGAGGGAGAGGTGATTTTATTTTTCAAAACAAAAAGTCCAAGAGTTTTTTTGGTCTCTTGGAACTTTTTCTTGATTGATTTCATTAAACTGTGGCTGAGTGTCGGCCTACATAAATAAGTGGACAATCCAGCCAAAGAATAAGACGATGGCAGGATAAAGAATTAACATGCCGAGTGATTTGGCAAGATGGACTCCCTTATCTTCGTCCTCATTGGATTTACTTTCAATCTGCTGGTATGTTAAGAAACTAATTACCATGCCTACCCCGATGGCGGCAACCAGTGGAAGTTCTGGTAATCCAAAAATGGGTACTATAAACCATTTCCATAGCATAAGCAGAACAAATCCTTTCCAGACAGCACTTACGGCTACCAGCAGGGCCGTCAAGGCACCAATTCCGATAATGATAGCAACAACACCGATGAATGTTCCCATTTTTCCTCCCTCTTTGCAACGTTCTATTGGGTATTTAAATTTACCCAGTCAACGATGCATTATATACCCCTTTATCAGATTTGTCAATAGTTTGCTAAATTTTACGAAAACAATAATGAGTCGCAGAATGGGGTAAATTAAGTGGTTGGTCTTAAATCTGGAATGTGAATATACTCAGTTTGCCTCTGGATAATAGTTCTAACATCCTCCACGATGCCCTGCCTTCGGTCGCCGAAGCGACCGAAGTATTATTTGACATCATATTTTAGAATGATAAAATAGAATTAGGAAGATAAAAATATGCTTGACGATAAAGATATTCAAAAAATTATTGAAGCGAACAGGGAGGTTTTTCCCAGTAAGGAAGATTTCGAAGGCTTTAAAGATGAAATAAAACAGAGTTTTTCTGATTTGCAAACTTCGGTAGATGAATATGCCAAGAAGGCAGATACCTACTTTCAAGAAATGGTTATACTTACCCACAAGGTCGATAGATTAGAAAGGTGGATTCAACAAATAGCCGAAAAAGTAGGAATGAAATTAGAGCACTAAAACAGTGTATAGTTATTTTGGGATTCAGATTTTCAAGCCTTCGGGCTTGATTTTTGTTTTTTAATGCGAAAAACTAATATATTGCCAACTTTTTTGAGGTTGTGATATAATATTTTAATATGCAGCTTCCACTTATTGAAAAAAAACAACTTGTTAATGGCGTTTGGGAATTCAGCTTCGGATTAAACGGAAAGAAATTTCATTTTGAAGCCGGACAATATGTCAGGGTGGTTGTCCCCAAACTTATTAAAAAAGACACCAAGGGGCCGGGCAGGGTTTTTTCCATTGCTTCTTCGCCTAATGACAAAAAGAAAATAACCATTGTCTTTAGGGTTTCTGAAAGCGGATACAAGCAGACTTTAGCCCAGACAAAAGTAGGTGAAAAACTTGAGATTGAAGGCCCATGGGGCACATTAGGTTTTCCCGAAAAAACAGATAATCCGTTAGTTTTTATTGCCGGAGGCACGGGCATATCCCCGTTTTTAAGCATGCTTCGTTTTGCCGCAGAAAAACATTTAAAACATAATATCACTCTTCTTTACGCATCAAGAAGCGCCGGCAAGGCCATTTATCCTAGTGATTTAAAGGCGCTGAAAAAACAAAATCCAAAATTAAAAATAGCGAATATTTTCGGATTCATAAATAAAAGTTTTGTTCAGAAAAATACATCGGCTTCAGTATTAGAAAAAGCCATTTTTTACATATCAGGGCCCATTTCAATGATGAGCGCTGCAATTGCTTTATTGCGGGACTTGGGAGTTGATGATGAGCGCATTTATTTTGAAGAATGGAGCGAATATGTTTTTAAAAAAATTCCCGAGGAGATTATCAAACCAACATCGGACGCGGTAATTTTCACTGATCTTAATGGTCTCTTTAGGTATGTAAATCCTGCGTGGGAAAAGCTTACGGGCTGGAAAAGCAAAGAAATTATCGGCAAAGTTACGCCCCGCATCGTCAAGTCGGGAGTCCAGAATTTGGCTTTTTATAAGGTTTTATGGAACAAGGCCTTGGCCGGCATTGTCTATAAATTTGAAGCTGTAAATAAAAAGAAAAACAAAACATTATTTACTATTGATGAAGTTTCGGTTCCTTTAAGGGCCCAGAGCGGATGCATTTACGGCCACAGCGCTTTTCAGCGCGATATCACCAAGCAGCGCAAAACAGAGAAGGACTTGGAAATTTTGACAAAAAATCTTGATGAAAAAGTAAAAGAGCAAACCCGATTTATTATCAACGAAAAAGCAAGAAACGATGCGATTCTTAAAAATATCGGCGAGGGGCTGGGAGTCGTTGATAAGGAGATGAAGACTATTATGATAAACCGCGCGGCTCAAGATATTCTTGGGTTCGCAGAAAAAGAAGCGATGGGCAAAGTATGGCCAAAACTCGTCAGCATCGGAACGGATAAAATAGATGAACTGCCGTTAAGCGAATCGCCTTTGGCCCGAGCCATGGAAGGAAAAACAGTCATTTCTGGTATTGCCGGCCCAATCGCTTATTATTATCGGAAAAAAGATAAAACAAGAATCCCTGTTTCCATTGTCGCTACCCCGATTTTATTAGAAGGAAAAATAATAGGAAGCATTGTGGTTTTTCGCGATATTACCAAAGAAAAAGAAGTTGACAGGACCAAAAGCGAATTTCTTGCCTTGGCTTCCCATCAATTAAGAACTCCCCTGACAGGCATTAAATGGGTTGCCGAACTGCTCTTGAATAAAGAACAATTTACAGAAAGAGGAAAATTATATATTACTGAAATTAACAATTCGGTGCGCCGCCTTTCAACCTTAGTGGATTCTTTGCTTAATGTTTCTAGGATTGAAATGGGCAGGGCGATAGTCAAAGTAGAACCGGCTGATGCCGCCGTTTTTGTCGAAGATTATATCAAACAATCTGAGCCAGTTGCCGCAAAAAAGAATATCAAAATTATTTTTGAAAAACATCCGCAGGAATTAAATATAATTACCGATCCTGTGATTTTATACAATATTTTGCACACTTTTGTTTCAAATGCCGTTGATTACACTCCAAAAGACGGCGTAATTGAATTGTCTTTGGAGAAAAAGGAAAAAACATTCATTATTACCGTAAAAGACAACGGCATCGGCATCCCCGAAAATGAACAAAAAGATATCTTCAAGAAATTTATGCGGGGGTCAAAAGCAAGAATAATGCAGCCCGACGGCAACGGCTTGGGCTTGTATCTTGCTCTGCAGATGGGTAAATTATTGGGCGATAAAATCTGGTTTGAGTCCGAAGAGAGGAAGGGTACGGCTTTCCATATTGAACTTCCTCTGGAATCAAAACCTGTATCCGGCGAAGTGCGCTTCGTCAAATTAAACCATGCGAAATAAAAAAGACAAATTGATAGATGAGCGCAAGTTCAGGGAAGTGCTTCTTGCAACGATACCCTACGGCATTGATATTGTAGACAAAAACGGCAAAGTGCTTTTTATGAATAAAAAGCTTTTGTCCATTTTCGGGGTGAAAGCTGTGGGCAAAAAATGCTGGGAAATATATAAAGACAATAAAACGCAGTGCGTTAATTGCCCCTTGAAAAAGGGCGTAAAGCCCGGCAAAACCGATGTATTGAAAAGCGAGGGCTGCATGGGAGGGAAAATCATTTCCATAAGCCACACAGGAATGATGCACGATGGCGATTTAGCGATTTTAGAGGTTTTTAGCGACATAACCAAAGAAAAGGAAATTGAAGAAGCGAAAAATGAATTTCTTTCAATGGCTTCCCACCAATTAAGAACTCCGCTTACCGGGATTAAGTGGACGCTGGAGCATTTATCAGAAAAAGAAAAATTTACCGAAACCGGAAGAAAATACCTTGATAATGTTTTTTCTTGCGTAGAACGGCTGAATGAGCTCGTAACGCTTCTTTTGAGCATTTCCCGAATTGAGTCCGGCAATTTTAAGGCATCTCCGGAATTAATCGAGCTCGTGGGATTTATTGAAAAATCCTTAACAGAATTTCAGCCAATTTGCGAAAAAAAACAAGTAATCTGCAGTTTTGCAAAACATCCCGGAAAATTGGAATTGAAAATTGACAAAACTGCATTTGGCCATATTCTAAGAAACCTTGCAGGAAATGCGGTTGACTATACGAAATCGGGCGGAAAAGTTGAAATTTCTCTGGAGGAAAAAAATGGCTTCGTGATTTTAAAAATTCAAGACGACGGCATCGGCATTCCTAAAAAAGACCAATCCGGCATTTTTGGAAAGTTCGTTCGCGCTTCAAACGCCCACACCTTAAAGCCCGACGGAAACGGCCTGGGCTTGTATATTGTCAAAGAAGCGGTAAAATTACTAAATGGGGAAATTTGGTTTGAGTCAGAGGAGGGCAGGGGCACGATTTTTTATGTATCTTTGCCGAGTTATCCACAGTTGCAAAAATGAAATATTGCTGTATTATTATACTTGTGATATTATAAAAAAATATACATATTATGCCAAAGCAGAAAATAGTATTAATTGAAGACGATGAAACTCTTGCCGAAGTTCTTTATTCGGAGCTTACCGAGGCAGGTTTTGATGTTTCTCCGGCATTCGACGGCAAGGAGGGACTAAAGCAGGCGAAAGAAAAAAAGCCCGATCTTGTTTTATTAGACCTTATTTTGCCCGAAATGCACGGCTTTGAAGTTTTAGAAGAACTTAAAAAATCTCCCGACACAGTTAATATACCGGTGATTATTCTTAGCTTGCTTGGCGAAGATGAAGACATAAAGAAGGGCTTGAAGCTTGGCGCTAACGATTATATTGTCAAATCAAGCCATGCTATCGCTGAAATCGTTGAAAAAGTCAAAAACTTTTTTGCAAAAGAATCTCATCCGCAAGCTAAATAATATCAAAAATAACAAAGAGTAAAAATTTTTGGCGCTATTTGCCGGTAAGAGAAATTTTTATATTTCAGTTGCTATTTTTCTAGCTGTTACTCTACCCGTTATAATTACGGGTTTTTTAAGATATCAGGAACTTGACCGCGACATGACTCAATTGGCGGTGACCCGCAGGCAAGCTCTTGCTCATTTAGCTTCTAATCAGATTGAAGCCAGTTTTGATAATATTATAGATTTGGGCGTATTTTTTTCCCGCAACGCGGAATTTCAGCAATTCATTGCAGCTGGCAAGTGGGATAAGGCCATACAATTATTGGGCAATCCCATTGAAGATTTTCCTTGGATGGACAACATTGCTCTTTTTAATCCGGAAGGGACTATGCTGGCTTCAATTATGCCGCTTACAACTATAGGCCAAAATTTCAGTTTCCGCGATTATTACAAAGGAGTGAGTAAAAATTGGCAGCCGTATATATCTGAAAT
>JACPLM010000013.1 GCA_016186525.1 Candidatus Nealsoniibacteriota bacterium
GCATTAATGTCGGGAGGAATTCCCGAGACTGCGATACAAAGGGAAGCCCTTCAGCCGTGTTTCGAATTGGCAACCCAGGCTCGTGAAGAAGACGAAAAGTTAAAGATGCAAAAAAAGCCGGATGATCCCGATATGGGCAATCCGCCGCCCGAGCAGTCTCCTTCATCACGAAGACAGGGCGTTTTCGTGTCCCTTGCTTCTTTGCTGAATAGTTTGCTCTGGTCGTTTATAAAATAATCATTAGAAGTAAAAAGATAAAAAATTATGTCGGAAGAGATACCTTAACGAGATTTGAAGCGCCCATTAATGGAGTTTTTTAATAGATTTAGATAAAATATTGGTAGATATTGACAAGTGCGGTGGAAATTGATTTTACCGATGTTCTTTCTCTCTCGCCATCTTGGGCTGATGAATTTTTCACCGCGCTAAAAAATATGTATGGGAATCGAATAAAGTATTTGCCGACAGATAATACGTCGGTGATAGAAACGCTTAAAATTCTTGAGGAAAATTAGATGGAAACGGTTCCTGACACCATTTCGCCTGACACCATTTCACCGCCGTTTCGCCCTTTGACAATCTGTTTTATTTTGTTAAACTGGTATTAGAATAAAGGTCATTAAAAATTAATTTTAAAATAAAAAATATATGAAAAAAATAAATAAAATTTCTATCGCACCTATTCGGTTTATTGATCGGCATGGCGGGAATCCGGGGCATTGATTCTAATGCGGCGGGAAATCCCCAGAGAGTGATTATTACTTTTGAGCATGCGGTCAACGAAGAGGCAAGAGCGGCTCTGAGCAATTTAGGCGGAAGAGTCATTAAGGATTTAGAATTAGTGAACGGCTTGGCTGTTTTACTTCCTTCCGAAGCAGCGGTAAAGCAGGCGAGAGTATTGGCGGGAGTAAAGAAAGTGGAAGAAGATGCCATGGTATTCGCGGTTGCTAAGCCGCCTTGGGCTGGCGGAGGAGACAGTGGACAGCCGGCGGAAGTTTTAGAATGGGGAGTAGATCGCATTGACGCCGATTTAGCTTGGGCGAGCAGCAGGGGTTTTGGCGTTAATGTCGCCATTATTGATACAGGTATTGATAAAGATCACGCCGATCTCGTCGGTAATTTAAAAGGAGGCGTGAACTTTGTCTCAAAATCGCCGGCAAAGCCGGCAGACCCGAATAAATGGGATGATGATAACGGACACGGCACGCATGTCGCCGGTATTGTCGCCGCAGTGGATAACGAAATTGGCGTAATCGGCACAGCGCCCGAAGCGTATCTTTGGGCAGTGAAGGTGCTTGACCGCAACGGATCAGGATATATCAGCGATGTTATTGACGGCATTAACTGGGCCGTTAATAATGGCATGCGGGTCGTAAATATGAGTTTAGGGACAGCAAGCGACATTCAAGCATTGCATGATGCGGTGGACGCCGCTTACAACGCTGGCTTAGTGCTCGTGGCAGCGGCTGGAAATTCTGGCGATGGAAACGGAACCACCAATGAAGTGATTTATCCTGCCAAGTATTCTTCAGTTATCGCAGTAGCCGCAACCGCTTCCGATGACTCTACTCCTTATTGGAGCTCAGAAGGCGAGGAAGTAGAGCTTGCTGCCCCAGGAGTAGATATTCGCTCAACCTGGAATGACGGACTCTACAATACTATCAGCGGAACTTCTATGGCAACACCGCATGTTGCCGGAACCGTTGCCTTAATGCTGAAAGATAGCGTTTTAAGCCCGGCCGAGGTACGCGCCGCGCTTCAAGCAGCTGCCGATGACCTAGGAGCCCCGGGGCGCGACAACTTCTACGGGTATGGATTAGTTGATACCGAAGAAAGCGTTACTGGCGTTCAGACTCAATAATTTTCCCGAACTGTAAAAAACCAAGCAAAATCCTCGGAGTTGAATGTGTTGTCCAATTTTCTAATGTTTGGATAAAACTCGGGCTGGGGAGCCGAATAAGACTCGAACTAAAAAATCGCCATTCCGGCGGTTTTTTGGTAGAATAAAATAATAAATAAAAGGAAAATTATTGATTAAAGAAATGATTAATGTTTTTATTTTCGGCGGGTCCGGATTTGTCGGCAGAAATTTGATTGCGGCGTTAGACAAGCGGATTTATCGGATAAGTGGTTTGGTCAGAACCGAAGAAGAGGCGGAGTTTTTGAAAAAACTCGGAGCAGAACCCGTAATTGGCGATGTTTTGGATCTGAATTCTTTTTTGGCGGGAATAGCCGAGGATTCGATTATTTTTTATTTAATCCACGGCTTGGGCCGGCAGAAAAAGAAGGCCGAACTTTTGGAAATTGAAGAAAGGGCCGTCAACAGCTTAATTGAGGCGGCAAGAATAAAAAAAGCCCGGCAGATTATTCACTTGACCGGCATTTATTTTGAAGAGCAGAAATTGTCGCCTCATCTTTCTGCCAGAAAATTGACTCTGGAAAAGATAAGAGATTCCGGGCTTCCTTACGCTATTATAAGAACCTCTGTTATTTTCGGCCGGGGCAGCATTTCCTTTGAGATTATTAAAGCCCTGCTCGCCAAAATTCCCCTGATTCCTCTTTTCTCGTGGCGGAAGTCAAAAATTTCTCCGATTCATATCCAGGATATTGTTTTCGCCTTGACCCATATTATTGAAAATCCGGCCTTTCTTAACAAAATAATTGATATAGGAGGCCCGAGGATTTTCAGCTACGGGGAGCTTTTTTTGGAAATGGCTCGTTTCCGAGGCCAAAAAAGATTTTTTTTGAAACTGCCCTTAAATCTTTTTTTCCTGCCCGCCTTAATTTCCGCTCTTTTGACCGGTTTTTCTTTCAGGGAAGTCTATTTTTTATTTCAAAGTTTGAAAGACGATGTTTTTGCTCCAGCGGAAAACTTTCAGAAATTTTTCGGTCAAAATCCAAAATCAATTTTTGATAAAACTATTTTTTAAAGATATTTAATAGTGGTATACTAAAATAGCATCAATATGAATATAAAACTCATTGGGTGGGTATTGCGAGTCGCAGTTGCCGGCGAGTTTATCGGGCATGGCGTTTTTGCTCTGCAAGGCAAAAAAGCATGGATTGGGTGGTTCTCGACATTCGGCATTTCCGATGTTAATCTTGCCGCCAAGCTTTTATTTTTCATTGGTTTGGCGGATATCGCGCTGGCGCTGTTAATTCTTATCCGCCCTGTGCGCATTTTTCTTTTATGGATGGCATTTTGGGGTTTTTGGACAGCGCTCGTGCGGCCGATAGTCGGCGAGCCGATCTGGGATTTCGTAGAGAGATGGGCTAACTGGGGAGCTCCTTTGGCATTATTTTTCTTGATAAAGAGCGGTTCAAAAAATAAAAAATAAGATATATAATAAAAACATATGGCAAAAGTTAAAGTTATTTTCGATCGCCACAATTGCATCGGAGCCAGGGCTTGTGCTGTTGTTTGCCCGAAGTATTGGGGAATGGCCGACGATAAAGACGGCAAGGCGAACCTCTTGGGTTCCAAGCTAAATGAGGAAACCGGGAAATACGAGCTTGAAACTGAAGCAAGCGATCAAGATTTAGTTTCCCTTAGAGAGTCGGCCAAGGCCTGTCCAATAAATGTTATTGAGCTGGTCGCTTTTTAAAATATGATGGTTAAAATTACCCAAAAAGAAAATATAAATTTATATCAGTGCGAAGAATGCGGTTTTTATTATAAGGATAAGGAATGGGCCGAGAAGTGCGAGGCGTGGTGCCGCGAGCACAAAAGCTGCAACTTAGAAATTACAAGCCATGCCGAAGAGAATAAGTAATCTCTTTAGTTAACTTATGTTAACTATTGACAGGTCGGTTAACATAACTTAAAATAGAATAATATGGTGAAAGAATTGCTTTCTACAATCGAAGTTGCAAAAATCCTGGGCATAAGCCGGGTAGCCGTGTTTAAGAGAATAAAATTAGGTCGGATCAAGGCTAAGAAAGTTGGCCGTAATTTTGTCATTGACAAAAAAGATTTAGGAGATATTTTGGGCGGGGAATTAACGCCCCGCAGTAAGGAGGAAATAGAAAAGGCGGTTAAAAAAACCGTTCAAGAGTATGGCGAAACCTTAAAGATGCTCGGCAAGACATGATAAAAAAATTATCAATTACTGAAATTGAATATTTGGCTTTTAGCCTAGCTCAAGAATTTATGATTTATAATGAGCCGATTCCAGATTTTGCTACTCGTTTTCCCAATATTTTAGAAAGCTGTCTTTTGGTTCCATTTCAGACTTTCGATAGAAAGCCAGCCTACAAGGGACTTAACAATAAGGCAGCCATCCTTTTTTATTTAATGATAAAAAATCATCCATTTCAGAATGGCAATAAAAGAATAGCTATGACGGCCTTGTTCGTTTTTCTTTATAAAAACAAAAAATGGCTTAAAGTTGATCAAAAAGAACTTTACAATTTTGCGGTTTGGGTGGCCGAAAGTCCCTCAAAATTAAAAACGGAAACCGTTCAGGCGGTTGAACATTTTTTAAGAAATTATTTAGTAAATTTAGATTAGGTAAATTTAGGCTTGCTCTTTTTAAAGATATAAGGTACTATGATTTGATGACTAAGAAGCAGCAATTTTTATTGGAACATAACAAGCTGTCTTCTGTTGACTTGCAAACTACAGTGGCAATGCTTTCTCGCTTTAAAATTGAAAAGGCATCGCTTTTCAAAGACAACGATTGGTCAATTGAAAAACTAAGAAGGCCATTTATTTTTTGGCTTACATCTTTTTCGTCGCAAGAAAGAAAAGATATGAATTAATCGGAATTAAATATTCCCCCGTTTTTAAAAATCGCTCTATGCCTTTCAGGCCGAGCGGTTTTTTTGTATAATAGGATAACATGCCGACAATCCTCGTTATTTTCGGAGCAACGGGAGATCTGATGCGCAAAAAGATAGCCCCTGCCTTGCTGCATTTATTTAATAAAGGAGAGCTCCCGCGCTTTTTTCACATTTTCGGGTTTTCAAAAGAAGATATTACCGATAGTGAATTCCGTAATTTTATTAAAGAAACTATAATCCAGCACCCGGATTTTAAGAATATTGGCGAAAAGCTTGATCAATTTTTGAAATTATTTTCTTATCATAAAGGGCTCTTTGAGGATCTTGCAGATTACAAGGCATTAGACAAAGCGGCCAAAGAAGTTGACGATCAGTGGGGCGTTTGCGCCAACAAACTTTTTTATTTAGCCGCTCCTCCTCAATTTTACGAGCCGATTTTTATGAATCTTGCAAGTTCTGGCCTTACCAAACCGTGCAGCGAGGAGGAGGGCTGGACGAGGGTGATTGTGGAAAAACCCTTTGGCAAAGATTTAAATACCGCCAACAAGCTTGAGGATTTGCTTTGCAAGCTTTTCAAAGAGGTGCAGATTTACCGCATTGACCATTACTTAGCCAAAGAAATGCTCCAGAATATCCTTGCTTTCAGGTTTTCCAATAATCTTTTTGAGAACAGCTGGAATCAGGGTTCTATTGAGAAAATTGAAGTTCGGCTTTGGGAAAAGCTCGGGGTGGAAGACAGGGGAGCGCTTTACGATGGCTTGGGAGCTCTAAGAGACGTTGGCCAGAATCATATTTTGCAAATGCTGGCCTTAGTCGCAATGAATAATCCCGTTGATTTTTCAGCAGAGTCCATCAGAGGCAAAAGAGAGGAAGCGTTAAAAAATCTTATTCCGCCATTGCAAAAAGAAATTGAAGATTTTTCTTTTCGAGCTCAATACGACGGCTATCGCGATATTAACGGCGTAGCTAAAGATTCTGCGACCGAAACTTATTTTAAAGTCAGAGCGTTTTTATCTGCTCCCAAATGGCAGGGAGTGCCTATTATTCTTGAGTCCGGCAAGCGGTTGAAAGAACAATGCAAAGAAGTGATTATCACCTTTAAGCATCAGATACCCTGCCTGTGTCCCGAAGGCCCGGAGCACTATAAAAATAAGATAATTATCCGCCTTGAGCCCGAAGAGCAGATTATATTGCGATTTTGGTCTAAAAAACCGGGCCTTGGCTTTGAGACAGAGGAGCGCGATTTTAATTTTCTCTTAAGAGAGCGCGGCAGAAGCCCGCAATATACAGAAGAGTACGAGCGCCTTTTAATTGACTGCATTGAAGGAAATCAAACTCTTTTTGTTTCAAGCGAAGAAGTAAAGGCAATGTGGCGATATATCGATCCTATTTTAAACGCTTGGAAAAATAACGCAGTTCCGTTAAAAACCTACAAGCCGGATACGGCAGATCCCATTGTTGAGTCGCAGTATATTAATAAATCTTCTGCTCGCATCGGCGAACTCAAAAAAGAAATCGGAATTGTCGGATTGGGAAAAATGGGCAAAAATATGTCAGACCGCTTGTTAGAGAAAGGGTGGAAAGTGCTGGGCTTTGACAAAGACCACGATTTCGGAAAATTAGTTAAGGGGCTTATTGCGCCGCGCATTGTTTGGCTGATGGTGCCCGCTGCGGCAGTTAATGAAGTAATTTTTGGAAAAAACGGTTTGGCGCAATTTTTAAGCAGGGGAGACACTATTATTGACGGCGGTAATTCTTTTTTCAAAGATTCAATAGTCAGATTTAAAAAATTAAAGAAAAAAAGCATTAGTTTTGTTGATGCGGGAGTTTCGGGCGGCCCCGAAGGGGCTCGCCACGGCGCTTGTTTGATGATTGGCGGAGAAAAAGAAGTTTTCCGGAATTTGGAGCCGCTTTTTAAGGACCTTGCCCAGAATAACGGTTATCAGTTTTTTGAGGGAGCTGGCGCCGGCCATTTTATTAAAATGGTGCACAACGGCATTGAATACGGCTATATGCAGGCCATTGCCGAAGGATTTTCCATATTGAAAAAAGCAAAATATAACCTGAACCTAACCCAAATAGCCGATGTTTATAACCACGGAAGCGTGATCGAGTCGCGTTTGATGTCGTGGCTCAAAAAATCTTTTGAACTGCACGGAGAAAATCTAAAGGAAGTGACAGGATCCGTTGCCCATACCGGCGAAGTGGAGCATATGATTAAAACGGCAAAAGGACTGAAGGTGAAATCACGCATCATTGAGTCGGCATTGCAGTTCAGAATTCAATCTGAAAAGAATCCAAGCTACGCCGGGAAAATTTTATCAGCCCTTCGCCAGCAGTTCGGAGGACACAGCGTAACTAAAAAACGTGATATCATAAAATTATGAATAATGCTTTTTCTAAAATTTGGATTATAATAAAAAGATCAAAGTCAATTTTCCGTTTGGCTCCCATTGAGGAGGAATGGGAAGAAGTGATTGACTTTACAAAAATTCGCAAAAGAGGAGTGTCTATTAAAGATATTCTTTCTTATTTTAACTATTGAGCGGAGATCC
>JACPLM010000014.1 GCA_016186525.1 Candidatus Nealsoniibacteriota bacterium
TTTAAAATGGTTTGGGCGATGTTGGATTCAATTGTATCCAGCAATAATTTAAACATCTTATGGCCTTCGGTTTTATATTCAACTAAAGGATCCTGCTGGCCGTAGGCCCGAAGCCGGACGGAATCGCGAAGGGCCTCCATCTCCTCCAAATGATTCATCCAAAGCATATCAAGTGTCCTCAGGGCGACAATTCTTGAAACTTGGTCAAAATTTTCTCCGAGTTCTTTTTCTTTTTCTTTAAACGCTTTTTCCTCCTCTGATGTTTTTATCCACTCTTTAATCTTAAATCTTAAATCTTTAATCTCTAACATTTCTCTCCTCTTTTTATAAATCACTTCTCTATGCTTATTAAAAACATCATCATAATCCAAAAGATGTTTTCTTAAATCAAAATTCATTCCTTCAATTTTTGATTGGGCAGATTCTATGGCCCCTGAAATCATACCTGCTTCAATGGGCTGGTCTTCGGGAATCTTTAAAAATCCCATTAAGGACTTTATCTTTTCTCCTCCGAAAATCCGCATTATATCGTCTTCAAGAGAAATAAAAAACTGGGAAGAGCCCTGGTCGCCCTGCCTGCCGGATCTGCCCCGAAGCTGATTATCAATACGCCTTGCCTCGTGGCGTTCAGTGCCGATTACGTGTAATCCACCAAGCTCTCTGACCCTTCGACTTAGCTCAGGGTCGTTTTGGGGGTTCCCCCCCAAAACGATATCCACTCCCCTGCCCGCCATATTTGTTGCAATGGTTACGGCTCCTAATTTCCCGGCTTGGGCGATAATTTCTCCTTCTTTCTCGTGATTTTTCGCGTTTAAAATCTGATGGGATATGCCTTCCATATCCAGCAATTTTCCCAAATACTCATTCCTTTCAATTGAAGTAGTGCCCACTAAAACCGGCTGGCCCGCCTCATGCTTCTCTTTGATTTCTCTGACTACCGCCTTAAATTTTCCTTCAGTATTTTTATAAACCCGGTCGGAAAAATCCTTCCTAATCATCGGCTTGTTGGTTGGGATTGCGGCAACATCCAAATTATAAACTTTATCAAACTCTTCAGCCGAGGTGGCGGCTGTCCCCGTCATCCCAGCCAACTTTTTATACATTCTAAAATAATTTTGGAAAGTAATCGAAGCTAAAGTCAAAGATTCCGGCTGAACTGAAACTCCTTCTTTGGCTTCTATCGCCTGATGAAGCCCGCCAGACCATCTGCGCCCCGGCATCAATCTGCCAGTAAATTCATCGACAATGACAACTTGGCCTCCTTGCACTACATAATCTCTATCTTTTTTAAACATCACCTCGGCTCTTAGGGCTTGCTCCAAATGGTGCACGTATTTTATGCCTTTTTCTTCATATATATTGCCCATTCCCAAAATCTTTTCTATTTTATTAACCCCTTCCTCGGTTAAAGTTACAGCTTTCATTTTTTCATCAACTTCATAGTCTGTTTTAGCGTCCAATTTAGGAATAATTTTAGCGAATTCTTGATACCATTTTGAAGATTCCATATCTGGAGCAGAAATAATTAAAGGAGTTCTGGCCTCGTCAATTAAAATTGAGTCAACTTCATCAACGATTGCGTAATTAAATCCTCGTTGAACCTGCTGATTCGTCTCATAAGCCATATTATCGCGCAAATAGTCAAAACCAAACTCATTATTCGTGCCGTATGTAATATCGGCAGCATATGCCTCTTTCCTTGAACACGGCCTTAAATAATCATCAATAACCTTAAATCCGCCGAGAATATCTCTTTCCTCGTCTTTCTGGACCGTAGGATCGTATACGTATGACGCATCATGCATTATGCAGCCGGTAGACAATCCGAGAGCATGATATATCTGCCCCATCCAGACTGCGTCTCTTTTTGCTAAATAGTCATTTACCGTAACAACATGAACTCCCCCGCCCTCCAAAGCATTCAAATAAATGGGCAAAGTGGCTGTAAGGGTTTTTCCTTCGCCGGTTTTCATTTCGGCAATCCGCCCCTGGTGGAGGACAATTCCTCCGATTAACTGCACGTCAAAGTGCCGTTGATGTAAGTTTCTTTTTGCCGCCTCTCTCACCAGCGCAAACGCCTCCGGCAATAAATCATCTAAAGTTTCACCTTTTTTGAGTCTCTCCTTGAATGCATTAGTCTTCTCTTCCGCTCGTTCAGTCGAAAAACCCTCGCCCCCCACCAGTGCACTGGTGGGGGGTTCGAGGTTATTAATTTTTTCAACAATGGGCTGAAGTTTTTTTATATACTTCTCATTGGCATCGCCGAAAATTTTATTCAAAATAGCCATAATACCTCTTTATCGTATAAGAATTTCTGCTTTTTGTAAACAAAAAAGAAGGGATTAGCCCTTCTTAAAGCTTTAATTCGTAATATAACTTTTCTATGCTTGCATCGGGATGCGGCCCCCGGCCTATCAATTTAAATCCGTATTTCTCATATAGCCTGCGGGCAGTTAATTCGTCGGGATCGGTTGAGGTGTCAAGACGGAGAAATGTTTTCCCTTGCCTTTTAGCTTTATTTATCGCAAATCGCAAAAGTTTCTCTCCAATGCCTTTTCTTCTGCAGTCGGGCCTTACGCAAAACCAGCCAAGCCAAAACGCCTCATTTTTATCTTTTTCATAGCAGTATAAGCCAACTGTGCCTGCCACCCGGCCCGAATCATCAACTGCCAGCCAATATTTTACATCAGATTTCGTGGTTCTTGATAAGTATGATTTATATTCTTGCTCATTAAGACTGGCTGGCAGTTCTTCGCTTGGAGGCTCTTCCTCCTCGCTCGGAAAAACCTCATTTAATAAATTAACCGCCTCATTCAATCTTTTTTTGCTTAAAGGCCTGATTTTAGCCAATCCCGATCACCTTCCTTCTTTTATTTTTAATTTGCCGTCAATGCGAAATTCTCTTTGCCTCGTTATACACTGTTTTAACGGGAAGTTTTCTTTTAATCGCTATTCCTTTGCAATCTTCATATTCAGGAGAAATTGTTCTAACTTTTCCTTTATATTTTCCTATTTTAACATTGATTAGGCCGTATTTGGTTTCAATTTTTTTGAATTCCCTATCTAAACAAATTCTGGAAATTTTATTTACTCTTACGCCAAAAGTCGTGGTTTCATTAAAAATTATCTCAATTAATTTATCTTTTATTTTTTCATCGCAAATTGCGGTCAATAATGTCCCCAAACGATTTTTCTTCATCACTATCGGCTGGATAAAAGCTTCTCTGGCCCCCGCCTTAATCAATCTATCAATAACAAAAGCATAGAACTGCGGATTCATATCATCTATATTAGTTTCTAAAATTATTGATTTGTCTTCTTCCATTTTAGTTTCTCCCATTATAACCTCTAAAACATTGGGAATTTTTAAATTTATCTTTCCCGATCCATGTCCCTTTTTAACAACTTTAATATTTATATCATCAGCAAATTCATCAACAATTGTTTTGAGAATTGCTGCGCCGGTGGGAGTGACCAGCTCTTTATTAATTTTTATAACGGTCAAGGGAATTTCTTTGAGCAATTCTTTAGCGGCTGGAAAAATAAGAGTGCCGGCAGAAACAGAAGCATAAATTTTTTGCGGCTTTAATTTATTGACAAGTATGGCTGCGGCAATAATATCTATAATTGAGTCCACGGCTCCTACTTCATGAAAATGGACTTTGCCAATAGATGTTTTATGAGCTTTAGCTTCTGCTTTGGCTAAATTGAAAAATATTTTTTTGCTAAGCTGTTTTACTTCTTTGCTTAAAGAGCTCCGGCCAATAATTCTATAAATATCACCTATGCCTCTTTCTTTATCTTCTTTTTGCGTATGAACAATAAATCTTAAAGCCCTAACTCCTTTTTTATCAATTTTCTTAATCTCAACCCTGTAATTTTTCAATCCCAACTTATCCAACTCGTTAAAAAACCGGCTTTTATCAGCCCATAAATCCAGCAAAGCCGCCGCAATCATGTCTCCGCTTGCTCCGGACCGGCAATTAAGATAAAGAATTCTCATTCTATTTATTTATCATGTTAGCCAGGTACCCTGCTCCAAACCCATTATCAATATTAACTACTGCCACTCCGGGCGAACAGCTATTAAGCATAGTTAAAAGCGGGGCAATTCCCTTAAAGCTCGCTCCATAGCCAATACTGGTGGGAACGGCAATTATTGGCTTATCGGTTAAGCCCGCTACCACGCTAGGCAAAGCCCCCTCCATGCCGGCAACAACAATTATTACCGAACTTTTAGAAATTTTATCTAAATTAGCGAAAAGCCGATGAATGCCGGCTATGCCAACATCGTATATTTTTTCAACTTTATTGCCGAATAATTCGGCTGTGACTGCCGCCTCCTCGGCTATTGCGATATCTGAAGTGCCGGCAGTTAAAACTAAAATTTTCCCCCTCTTTACTCTGCTTTTATTTTTTCTTATAACAATGGTCCTGGCTAATTCGTTATATTCGCTTTCTTTGTAAATTTTCTTAATTTCATTAAAAACTGGCTCATTTGTCCTGGTAATCAAAACATTATCATATTTCGCTATCTCTCTAACGATTTTGATAATCTGTTCTTTGGTTTTCCCCTGGCCCAAAATAACCTCTGGCAACCCACGCCTTAATGTCCGATGATGGTCGATTTTAGCGAAATCCAAATCCCTGAAGGGCAGAAATTTTAAATATTGCAATAGTTCTTTTTCGGAAATTTTTCCATTTTTAAAATTTTTTAAAACTTTTTTAAGCATTTTTTAAGACTTCGTTAAGGCTGCCCGTCCTATAGCCCTGCAGATCTAATGTAACATAAATAAATCCTATTTCTTTAAATTTTTGAACAATGGTTTGATTATTTTTAAATACTAACGGCAAATCTTTTGGCGGCACCTCAATCCTGGCTATTTGGCCATGATTCCTAACCCTCAACTCTCTCAAGCCAAGCTGCCTTAAAAAATTTTCGGCGTTATCAACTTTTGCCAATTCTTTTTCGGTAATTTTCGTTCCGTAAGGAATCCTGGAGGCCAGGCATGCTTGAGACGGCTTTGACCAAGTAGGCAGGCCCATTTTTTTGGAAAACACCCTTATCTCTTTTTTGGTTAAACCTGCTTCGGCTAAAGGAGACCTCACTCCCAGTTCTTTGGCAGCTTTTCTTCCCGGCCTGTAATCGCTTAAATCGTCTAAATTAGAAGCGTCCAGAACGTATTTAATTCTTTTCGCTTTGGCTATTTTCTGCAATTCAGAAAAAAGTTCGCCTTTGCAAAAATAACAGCGAAGCGGAGAATTCTGGGAAAAATTTTTCTTTTTAAGCTCTTGAGTTTTGATGACCTTATGCTTAACTCCGATAATTTTTGCCAAATCTTTTGCGTCTTTCAATTCGCTTTCTGGATAAGTTTCTGAAGTGGCGGTAACTGCCAAAACTTTATTGCCCAGCGCGTCATGAGCTACTTTAACCAAAAAAGCGCTGTCCACCCCGCCCGAAAAAGCAATGGCTGCAGAACCCATTGCTTTTAAATTATTTTTTAAATTTTCGAGTTTTTGGTCAGACGACATAACTAATAATCTTATAAACCAATTTTGCAGCTATGAAATCCGGCGCATGAAGCCCCGGAGTGGGAGCCAGCTCAACAACATCAGCCCCGATAATTTTTCTTTTTTTAGACAATTGCCTGATCAAACTAATCACTTCGTACCAGCTAAGGCCGCCAGGCTCGGGAGTTCCGACTGATGGCATAATAGATGGATCCAAACCGTCCAAATCAATGGTCAAATAAACATTTTCTTTAAGGGTAGCTATAATTTTATCTATTGGCAAATCGGGAGCGGGAAAAATGGTTTTTATTTTCGCTTTTTTAACATACTCTGCGTCTTCTTCTGAAATGCTTCTCAAACCTACTTGGGTTACGGGGATCTTCAACTCCCTGACTCTTCTCATCACGGAACCGTGGTGATGCTTGCTCCCTTCGTATAAATTTCTCAAATCCGCATGGGCGTCTATCTGCAGAACTGAAAAATTGGAAAATTTTTCCTTAAAACTCAAAATTGATCCTAAAGTCACTGAATGTTCGCCCCCAAGCATTAAAGGAAATTTTTTGTCTTTTAATATTCTATCAATTACCTTTTTTATTCTAAAAACAGTTTCTTTCGGAGAATCTTTTGACGGCTCCAATGGTTCCAATGTAAAAATGCCTTCTTTTGACGGGTCTTTTTTGCTCTCAATATCATAAAGCTCCATATGGCGGGAAGCCTCAATAATGGCTTGCGGCCCTTCATTGGTGCCGGTTTTCCAGCAAGTTGTAGAACTGTAAGGAACAGGAAAAATAACTACTTTAGCTTTCTGATAATCCTGTTCCCCTAATCCCATAAAATTAAACGGCTCCAGCGTTGGATAAGAAAATTTTTCCATTTACCTAATGCTTGTGTTTTTTATAAAGATCGTCGGCTGTCCAGGTTATGGGTTTTTTCTGGGCCTCTTTGGTCAAATCGTTCATTAATTTTTCTCGCTTTAAATAAAGATTCTTAGGTTTGCGGGCAGCAGCTTTTTCCAAAGCGTAACTGAATAAAATTGGGACGGCTAAAGTAATATCGGAATAAACCACCACGGTATTTTTCAATTCATCGGGATTAATTTTCCCCCAAGAAACAGCTTCCTGCGGAGTCGCTCCCGAAAGTCCGCCCCACTGGGGACTGTCCATCGTTATTTGTATAAAATAATCGTGGCCCCCTTTTTCAATTCCCAAGCACTCCCACAAAAACGGCTGGGTTTGCATATAGAAATTTTTCGGGGAACCGCCGCCCAAAAGTATGGCGCCATTTTGCTTGGCTCCCATGACTATGGCCGTTGTTTCCAACACATCTAAATTGGGATTAATGTGCAAATCTATGGAACCTTTCCTTTTCAGGTCCTTGCTGAAAGCCGCTAAATCCATTCCGTAAGTGCTGTCGCCCGGCGAAGAGGTATAAACGGGAATATTATATTTTGCAGCTTGCGCCAAAATGGAAACTTCGGGATTGGGAGCATCTCTTAAAAGGCATTTGCCGATATAGTTGTGAAATTCACTGGAAGAAACAATTCCCCTAGGAGCTTTTTTATCTAATAATATTTTCAAGGTAAATTTATCGGTATTTAACAAAGTATCCGTTGTCAAAAAAACATCGTAAATCCTCACCACGCCGTGATTGTATAAAGTAGTATCGTCAACCTGATAAGTGCCTTTATGCAGAGGAAAATTCAAAGCAAAATGAGTATCGTGATACAGATTAGCACCGGTAGCTATTATAAAGTCGATGAAGCCCTTTTCCATCATGGAAACTATCTGGCCGGACATTCCGGCAGGCGTTATGGCGCCAGCCAAAGTAATGCCAATAGTGGCGTCATTTTTGCGATTAAGCATTTTTCCTACCAAAAGACGGCAGGCCTCATTGAGCCGCGCCGAGTTGTATGCCTGAAAATAATTCTCAACCAGTTCTGAAACCTTCAGCCCTTTTATTAATTTCCCGGCTGAAATTTTCTTGCCGGAAAGAAATTTATTTTTTCTCATTGTTTTACGGCCCTATTCAGAAATTTCTAAAAAGAAATTTCTGACTGGCCCGACTAAAATTTCGTTAAATTTTAGTTTAGGGAATAAATACAGCTGCTGCGACTACGGAAGTCCAGCGTCCGTCTTTATCTCCTCTAGCAGTTTGAGTGACGTTAGTAGTGCGAACTATTTTCCCAGACAATCTAAACGCCTGGCGCCTTGAATCCCAAGCCTCTTCAGAATTAAATTTCAAACCTAAGGTAGTAGCCAGCATTGAAGCAGCTAAGTCTTCAGCGTAATCACAGGCCGCTTCTCTTGTTTCTCCGAAAGGGTGATGCTCGGAAAGATAACCATATCTTTTTTGCCTGTTAGCCGGAATCGCGCAACCAACAGAAGCCGCAATCAATCTGTTGGGTTCATTGGTATGATTTCTTGCTAAAACTACAAAAACTATTTCTCCGGGACTTAATTCGGCCAACCCCTTCTGCCAAGTAACTTTTTTGCAGCCAGGCGGCAAAATACTGGAAACAGAAACTAAATTAAAAGGCGCCAAACCAGCGTCTCTTAACGCTACCTCAAAAGAAGCCAAATAGTCCTTATGGGTTCCAACTCCAGAAGTGAGAAAAAATTTTCTTGGTATCATTATTTTTTTAGCAGCAACCTCCTTTTGGTGATTTTTTCTTTGCCATAATTATGTCAAGATAAAATCTGAATTTCTTCTTCAATGGCAACGCCTAATTTATTTTTAACTTCTTTTTTTGCCAAATCAATCAATGCCAAAACATCTTTTGCCTTGGCCCTGCCCGTGTTAATTATAAAATTGGCGTGCTGGTCGGAAATTTGGGCTCCGCCGATTTTTTTCCCTTTAAGGCCTGCTTTTTCAATCAAATCTCTTGCGCGAATATTTTCAAAATTTTTAAAAATACTGCCGGCTGAAGGAAACTTGGGGTGCTTATCCATTCTGTAATTTAAAATTTCTTTCATCTTTTCTCTTACTTTCCTTTTATTGTTTTTCTTGAGATTTAACTCAGCAGAAATAATAATCAAATTGGGATTTTTTTTGAAAATACTGGATCTATAGCTAAAACCGCAATCTCTTAAATCATAAATCTTAAATCTTAAATCATTCGCGTCGAAAGCTTCCACTTTTCTGACAATATCCTTCATTTCTACCTCAAAAGCTCCGGCGTTTCCCCTAATTGCTCCGCCCACAGTAGCTCCCGGAATCCCTGCCGCCCACTCCATGCCGGATAATCCAGCGTTAGCTGCGGCATTCACTAATTCTGTAAGAGATGCGCCCGCCCCTGCGTAAATTGTAGAATCTTTAATCCTTAATCTTAAATCTTGAATCTTAAGTACGAGCCCTTTGAATCCTTTATCTGACACCAAAAGATTGCTTCCTCCGCCTAAAACAAAAAATGGCAACTGCCCCTTTTTTGCGAAAGCAATTGCCTCAACTAATTCTTCCTTATCTTTAATGGCGCAAAAATATTTAGCAGGTCCGCCAATCTTAAAAGTAGTATAATTTTTAAGTAAAATATTCTTCTGAAATTGCATAAAAAACAATGGGCGGGAAAAAACTCCAATTCAAAGAATTTAGTGAGTCCCCGCCCAATTACTATTATATCAAATCTATAAAATAAAACAACAGGCTTCGCTCGAGGGAAGCCTGCTGTCGAATTGGAGTTTTCACTAAACTCTATTTACATATTAGCAGGGAGAGCCGATTCTGTCAAGAGAAGCTGGATTAATTGCTTTAACAGCTCAATAATCTTTAGCTGTATAGCCATTATTTGCGTCTTTAACTCGGCAATTTTCACCTCTTTGGCGGCATTGGCATTATTTATGGGTAAAGGAGATACTTCAACTTTTTTGCCCTGCGCAGAGGCCGACCAAAAGAAATTATAAGAGGGCTGAATGCCGGAAAATCCCGAAATTGCATTCTGGGCAACGGGAATAATGGTTAGAGAAGAATACTTAGTCCCAAAGTCATCGAGAACAATTTTCCCGGTCATATTGGCATCAAACGCTAAATTATCTATGGTAAAATTTCCGTTAGAATCTTCAATGATATAAGGAACTTTAAATTTAGTGCCATGATTGTAAGACTTAAATTCAACTTCAAGCTTCCCCTTTCCGCCGAGAAACTTGTGCCAATTGCCGGCCCAGTCTTTGGTAGTATTGTTCACCGATAAGGTGCTGTCTCCGACAAGGGGTAGATAATTAATCATGGGGGTAACGCGGAAATTTTTCAAATTTTGGTTTAAATAACAATAATTTTCCCCAACGCTGCAATCGTTAATAAAAAGAGCGATTGTCCAATCGGTAAAAATTTGCGCAAAATCAATTTTGAAATTATTCTGCGCTAAAGCAGAATTAATGCTATCTATTCCCGTTTTTCTTATTTTCAAAGAATCTGCTAAAATTTTAACGCCGTAATGGTCAACTAAATATTGGGTGAATAAATTTACAACTCCGTAATCAGGAGCCGAATCGCGCCATTCAGTTAAAGAATCAAAAGAACCAGATAAAAAATCTTTCACTCTTGATTGGAGATTGCTGCCATTATAATTTGCATCGTATCCCAAAAGAGTGGAAGCGTATTCGGCTCTCGCTTCATTCAGCCAGACATCGTCAGAAAGATCATAGGCATTATCTTTCTGATTGAAAGTTATCAAATGAACAAACTCATGGGCCAGAAAACTTTTCATAATATCATCCTTAATGTGCTCGGAATTTAAATAAATCATTTCTCTCTCATTGGATTCCGGAACTTGGGCTTTCGGATATTCGTCAGAAGTATCAGTATAACCGCCGGACTCCTTTTTCATCGGATGAACTAATATGGTGATCCTGGCATCTTTATCAATGCCCGGATTCCATTCAGAGCCAAAAGCAGCAGTCAGGGTTGGATAAATTTTACTTTCAAATTCCTCGGTAAGAAGATTGAAATAATTTTTAATATCGTCTTTTTCCTGGGCAGTCATTTTTCCCCACCAGACATTGTCAGCGTACCAATAAAGCTTAGGTGAAATTTTAATTAAATTAGCCGAAAGCTCTGCCCTTTTTGTTGAATCATAAGATGATTCAACGTTAAAAACGCGATTTTCTCCTAAAGCATTGTCAGCTGACACAAAGCTTGGCAATGCAAGAACTGCGATGGCTAATATTAAAATTTTATTTTTCATTACTTAGGAAAAGATTTAACAAATTCATCTATGCCTGCAGATGCCTCTGGCTTTATTTTTTTCACCTGCTCGGCAACCTCTCTAGCTTTATCAAACTGGCCCAAATTAGCGTAAGCAGCGACTAAAGCCGACCACATCTGGATATCGTCCGGTTTTAACTGCACGGCTTTTTGGTAAAGCGGCAGCAAAACTGCGTCATCTTTGAAATACTCAAAAATGCTTATTGCCTGCCTTAATTCGTAAATATTGCTATCCCAATCATAGCCCAATTTTTTAGCTTCCAAAATTTGCTCTTTGGCTAATTGATACTGTCCGGAAAATTTGTAAGCCATTGCCAAGTACCAATGGGCCTGAAGGTAACGCGGCTCCAAATCAAGCGCTTTTTGGAATAAGGCGACGGCCTCGTCTTTCTTTCCTTGAGCAAGTTTGACTTCTCCCAAATACCAATATCCCTGCTGATTATTCGGACTTAAGGATATGGATTTTTCTGAATAATATAAAGCTGATTTCAGGTCTTCTGGGTCTTGACTTATTTGGTAGTCAGCGTTATAAAGCTTGCCCAAAAACAGATGGGGGCGAAAATCTAAATAATTCTCCTTGACGCCTTTTTCAAGCTCTTCTTCGGAAAAATTAAAGGCCTTTAATAAATTTTCTTTCTGCGAAACGGGGATGGGCTGAGAAACTATTCTGGTTAATTTCTGGGCGAAATGCTCTCTGGTTTCATACTTGTTCATCCAAGA
>JACPLM010000037.1 GCA_016186525.1 Candidatus Nealsoniibacteriota bacterium
GGAGGTCGGACCTCTCGCTATCTTTACAAATTTAATCATCTATGGTATACTATATTGTATACTGAAAAAATGATTTTGGAAAGGAGAGCGATTGAAGAAGTTATTTTACCTGAAGTTCAGAATCGAGGGAATCGGAACCTTCGAAAGATATAGGTGGCACGCAAGCCACGACAGTTTCATTAAAGCTACAGCAAGGGAGTTCGAAATGAAATATCCTCGTATGAGGATTTTCGTTGAAGAGCTCGGATTTAAAGAGATCAAACCGCCAAGGTCCTCGACATCATAGTCGAGGATCTTCTAGTTTTCAGCCACTATATAAATATTAGTTCTTGGATCTTCGCCGGCGCGCCAGCTTTTTTTAATTTCAAATCCTGCCTCTTTTATTAAATTTTCTATTTCTTTTTTAGTAAAGCAATGGAAGTATCTCTGAATTACCTCCCCTCCTTGCGAATTCTTCCACGGCAAAAAAACGTCTTTGAAGTCAAGTTTGGATCTGCCAATAATTTTTAAAAAAGCATACTTCAAAAACAATATTATTCCTTTTTTTCTTTGCCAAAAATCCCAAACACGCATGATTAGCAAACCTTGCGGCTTTAAAACTCTTCGCGCTTCTTTTAAAAATCGGAGCTGCAGTTCCTTGGACGGAATATGGTGAATCACGGAAATACTGTAAACCTTATTAAAATAATTTTCCGGAAAGGGCAAATTTAAGGCATCGGCAACCTGAAATTTGGCTTCCGGATATTTACTTCGGGCTATTTCAATTAATCTTTCCGAAGCATCTATTCCAAAAAAATCAACATTTTTATTTCTTAAAATATCAAAAAGCCTGCCATTGGCGCAGCCCATATCTAAGACTTTCTCCCCCTTTTGAGTGTATTGGCCCAAACTCTTAATATCATCGGGCACAAAAGCCCGGGTCCTGGCGTAGTCCTCGGCGATTAAATCGTAATTTTTCTTAGTTTCTTCCAATAAATATTGCGCGTAAGCTTTGTCCATGCTATATCTACTATACCAAAGCTATTTTACAAATAAAATAAGGGGGTCAAAAATGACGCCGATCGGGAGAGCGGGGTTTGAAAGAAAACTCCGAGAAAAAGCAGATTTAACGCCGAGAGAATTTCAGTTGATTATGCTCGCCTACCGGCTTGCTAAATACGGCCATCGTAATCAAGAACGAGATGACGGTGGACGCTATTTTGAGCATCCGAAACGAGTGGCCCTAATCTTAATAGACGAAAACACTGAATTCATGCCGCTTAAGCCGGAAATGGTCGTAGCCGCTCTTCTCCACGATATAAAGGAGGATTCTTTTATTTTGACGTGGGAAGACATTGAAATGATTTTCGGCAAAAATATCAAAGAGATGATTGAAACCCTCACTAAAGACAAAACCCTTGAAAAACAATTAAGAACCGAATCTTATTTCAAACGGCTTATAACTGCTTCCTCCGAAATAAAGAATGTTAAATTGGCCGATAGGCTTGATAATATGAGAGATCTTGGTAATTGTTCCCCTGAAAAACAAAAAACTTACTTTAAAGAAACTACAGACTTTTTCCTGCCTCTGGCTAGAAAAACTAACTGGCTTCTCCATCACCTTCTAAAACAAGAGTGCGACAAATATGCCAACAAAGAACTGCCATAGGCAGTTCTTTTTATTTACAAACCGACGCAAAAGGCCTATAATGCCTTTGCCTTATAATGAATATCCCAGAAATTATAATTCAAGAGCTTATTAAAAGCCGGCTGAATACTCCGGATGATTTGTCTGCGGCTAAAAGAAGATTGGCTAAGAAACATAAAATTCCCTGCCCCAGCAATATTGAACTATTAAAAACCTACCGCAAGCTGATTAAGGCAAAAAAAATCGAACCTTCGGCAATGGCGGAAATTTTACTTAAAACCAGGCCGGTAAGATCGCTTTCCGGCATCGTTAATGTTTCAGTTTTAACCAAGCCCTACCCCTGTCCCGGGAAATGCATTTATTGCCCTATTGAAAAAGGAATTCCTAAAAGTTATGTGTCAGGAGAGCCGGCAGTAGAAAGAGCTAAAAAATTAAATTACGACCCATATCTGCAGGTCAAAAAAAGAATTGAAACCTTGGAGATGGAGGGCCACCCGACAGATAAAATTGAATTAAGAGTTGTGGGGGGCACTTGGTCGTACTATCCAAAAAAATACCAATTATGGTTTATTAAACGCTGTTTCGACGCCTGCAATAATGGTCGGACGTCGGGTTTCCGACCAACTCAGAAGTTAAATGAGCGAGCTCGGCACCGCATTGTCGGACTATCTATAGAAACCCGGCCTGATTTTATAAATCTCGAGGAAATTAAATGGCTTAGGGAGCTTGGCGTTACTTTAGTTGAATTGGGTGTCCAAAATATTTATGACGACGTTTTAAAATTAAACCAAAGAGGGCACGGGGTAAAA
>JACPLM010000044.1 GCA_016186525.1 Candidatus Nealsoniibacteriota bacterium
ATAGCTTCTCCGGCAATGTTAGGGGCATGGGGCCGGCTGTAGCTGAAATGGAAATTGAAGAGAGGCCGGCAGAGCCATTTTTAATGTTCGCAGCTGACAAAACCGATCCTGGCGCATATAACTTGCCCATGTATTTGACTTTTGCCGATCCAATGCATAATGCCGGACTTTTACTTTCGCCGAACATTAAGAAAGGATTTAAGTTCGTCATTATGGATGTTTCCTACACAGAAGCTGACAGGTATATCGAGCTCTATACGCCAGAAAATATTTATGATATAGCAGTTTTATTAAGAGATCCCAATAGATTCGTGGTGGAATCAGTTTGGTCAAGAGCTACCGGCGAACAAGCAGCTTCGGTGAGCACTACTCGGCTTCATAATATAGCTGGAAAGTATGTGGGGAAGGATGACCCTGTTGCGTTAGTCAGATCTCAAAAGGATTTTCCGGCGACCGGAGAAATTTTGTCGCCTTATTCTATAGGTCCTTATGTAGCAGGATTTATGCGCGGTTCTCATTCCGGTCCCTTAATGCCGGTCAAGGAAAATTCACCGATTTCTTTCTTTGACGGTCCTCCAGTTGTCAGTTGCTTGGCATTTTCCATGAAAGATGGTAAGCTTACAGAGCCAGCTGATGCTTTCGACCACCCTTATTGGGACTACATCAGAAGAAAGGTTTCCAAGAAGGCTGAAGGCATAAGGCAGCAAGGATTTTACGGCCAAGCTATGTTGCCCATGTCCGAGTTGGAATATACCGGAGTTATGGAGACGCTTCAAGAATTGGAGAAAAAATTTATAGTTAAAAAATCTAAGTAAATCGGGAATATGGCAAAAGTTATTTTAGAAAGGAGTATTTGCATTGGATGCGGCTCTTGTCAGGCGCTTTGTCCCAAGTATTGGGAGATGGTAGACGATGGCAAGGTTAATCTATTGGGTTCTCAAAAAACAGGAGACGAAAAATACGAATTAGAAGTAACCGATCTTGGATGCAACCAACAGGCAACTGACGCTTGCCCGGTACAATGCATTCATATCGAAAAGTAATGTTAACCTTATCAGCTAAAATTAGAAAAGAAGTCGGCAAAAAGGTAAAAAATCTTAGGGAAAAAGGTATTTTGCCTGCTGTTTTGTATGGTCCGAAAGTTAAGAATCAGCCATTAGAGGTAGATTTGAAAGAATTTGAAAAGATTCGCAAAGAGGCCGGCGAAAACACTTTAATTTCTCTTGAATTGCAGGGCGTTAAAGAAAAATATTTGGTTTTAATCCATGAGCCGGTTGCAGATCCCATAACGGGCGTTCCAACCCACGTTGATTTTTATCAGCCGTCTCTTGAAGAAAAGATTGAGGCCAATATTCCTATAGTTTTGGAAGGAGAAGCCCTGGCGGTTAAAGATTTTGGAGGGACTTTGATTAAGAATATTTCAGAAGTTAGAGTGAAAGCGTTCCCCCAAAATCTTCCCAAAGAAATCGTTATTAATATAGGAAATTTGAACGTCCTTGAAGACAGGATTTTAGTAAAAGATCTAAAAGTTTTAGAGGGCGTTGAAATACTCAAGGGGCAAAATGAAATTGTGGTTTCCGTAGCGGCTCCTGAAAAAGTGGAAGAAGAATTAGCCAAGCCCGTTGAAGAAAAAGTGGAGGAAGTTAAGGTTGTTGAGAAAGAAAAGAAACCCGCCGACGCTGAAGCTATGGCGGGCAAGGGAGAAGGAGTGCCAGCCAAATCTGCGGCGGGTGGAAAAGAGAAAAAATGAAGGATTTTTTAAAAATATTCTTTCTGTTAACGGTTTTTGCTTCGGCCTTTGCGTTGCCGAAGCTTTTCATTTTCGCTCAAGAGCAGTTATCGGATATTTGCCAAATACAAAGAATTGAAGCTAGTTGCAATAATTCAGACCCCAGCCAATGCCGGGAATTGCTTGAAAAATGCGACGAATATTACAAGCAAGAAGCGGCCAAAATCAGCCAAGATTTAAGCAAAACCGAGAAAGAAAAACAAACTCTTCAGAATAAGGTTTCCAGTTTAAGAAAGCAAATTCAGAATTTGGAATACCAGATTTATCAATCCAATTTAATGATTGGCGACTTGGGTGTTCAAATAAAAGATACCGAGGTGTCCATCAATAAAACTTCTTTGCATATTGATGATATAAAAGACAAGCTATCGTCAGTTATAAGAAAAATAAACGAGGAAGATAACCGTTCTTTAGTTGAGGTGATGCTGTCGGAAGGTCTTTCAGAATTTTTTGATAATTTGGTATCGTATGAATCTTTAAGTTTTGAAACGCAGGCCCTTTTGGAGGATATAAAGTCATTGAAAGATACTCTGGAAAATCAAAAACAATCGCTTGATTCAGATAAGGGAAATTTAGAAGACCAAGTATATCTTCAGACGCTTCAAAAAAATCAAAATTCCGACTTAAAAACGCAGCAGGAATATTATTTAAAAATTACGGAAGCGGAATACCAAAAACAGCTTGCCGAAAAGCAGAAGATTGAAATAGCCGCAGCTGAAATAAGAAGCCGTTTGTTTGAATTAATCGGCGTGCCCGAGGGCGGCATTGAATTTGGCAAAGCCGTAGAGATCGCTCTTTATGTGGAAAGGACGACTGAGGTAAGAGCTGCTTTTCTGCTTTCTATTTTAGCTCAAGAGTCAATGAATCAGGGCAAAATCGGAGCCAATGTCGGCCAATGCTATTTGCAGAATACTAATACGGGAGACGGCATTTATATCAAATCCGGAAAGACGGCCCAAAGGACTATGAATCCGACAAGAGACATTCCTCCGTTTTTGGAAATTATCGAAGAATTAAATCGCGCGAAGGGGCTAGTTAGAGATCCGTTTGGAACTCCGGTTTCCTGCTGGATAGCGGCTTACTCTTACGGCAAACCCTATGGCTGGGGAGGAGCAATGGGGCCCGCCCAATTTATTCCCTCCACTTGGGTGAGATACGATGATAGGATTTCTGGAATCACAGGAATTGCGGCTGATCCGTGGGATATTAAAGACGCTTTTGTGGCAGCCGGCTTATATTTAAAAGACTTAGGGGCTGAAAATAATGAATTCAAGGCCGCTATGAAGTATTTTTCAGGTTCTTCCTGGACATGGGCAGAAGAGCAAAGCTACGGCAATCCCGTAATCCAACGAGCCAAACAATACCAAGAAGAAATTAATTTGCTTTCTCAATAAGGAAACATATTATACTGGCATTTATTCCTATTGCTAACTCTTTTTTATTTTCAATGAACTCGTAAAATACAGGGGTTGCACCCCTGTATTCTATTTGCTATATTTATATAATATGCCAAGTAAACGTCTTCAATTTAATACTGGTGGATTTTATCACATCTTTAATAGGGGAGTAGAAAAAAGAAATATTTTTCAGCAAATTTCTGATTATTTCAGGTTTATCTCGTGTCTCTTCGAATTAAATGATAAGAATTTCGTAGTAATGAGAGATCGAATAGAAAATCGAAAAGAGAGAAAAAATAACAGGGGTGCAACCCCTGTAAATAGAAAGCCGTTAGTAGAAGTTATTATCTTTTGTTTGATGCCAAATCATTACCATTTAGTTTTGAGACAATTGGTTGATGGCGGCATCTCTCTTTTTATGAAGAAGTTGGCCGATAGTTATGTTGGGTATTTTAATCTAAAACATAATAGAAAAGGAATGGGTTCTTTATTTCAAGGTCGTTTTAAGGCCGTCCACGTAAAAGACGATAAACAGCTATTGGCTTTAATTTGTTATATTTTTACTAATCCAGTTGAATTAATAGAGAAAAATTGGAAAGAGATGGGCGTAAAAGATATTAAAAAAGTTATTAAATTTTTAGAATCTTATCGTTGGTCGAACTACTTAGATTGTATTGGAATATCAAATTTTCCATCGGTCACAAAAAAAGACTTTATAATAGAATTTTTAGATGGGACAGATAAAATTAAAAAATTAGTTGAAGATTGGATTTTGTATAAAACAGAACTTAAAACTGGTTTAGAAAAAATTAAAGACCTAACCTTAGAGTAAAATACAGGGGTTGCACCCCTGTATTTTTGCCTGTGTATTTTATCTCAAACAAAAAACCCATGCTGCTTTCAGCGATGGGCTGTTGTTTGCGGGAGGAACTCTGACAGGGGTAGAGCTCTCTCCTTGTCTCCTTAGGCGCGGCGGGTGTGGTCAGAGACCATCCACCACACGGCGCACAAAAGAGTCCGGGCAAAATTTTAATTGGTTTATTCCGCGGCTGCCGGACAACCGCATCGCTCCGCAGGGGTCCCTGTCAATACCCCCTTGCTTTGCTTTGCGAGTCCTAGCCGTAGGTAAGGGCGCATACCCTTGCACTTCCACGGCATCGTGCGCACTACCTCCGTGGGCCCCTCCTCTCTATACCCCTTAATTATAGGATGCAGAGAGGAAAGGCCTAAAGGCCTTGATCCTCAATTTTCAACAATTACATTATACGCCTATTCGTTAAATTTGTCAAGGGCCTCTACTATTTCTTCAATTTCGCCTGCCATAATACCTTCAATGTTATGGAATGATTTTTTTATGCGGTGGTCGGTGATCCTATCCTGCGGAAAATTGTAAGTCCTTATTTTTTCAGCTCTCATGGCGCCCTTAATTTGGGCCCTTCTTTTTTCGCCAAGAGTTTCAATCCTTGCCATTTCTTGTTTTTCAAAAAGTCTGGCCGCAAGAATACTTAAGGCGTTTTCTTTATTTTGCTGCAGGTTTCTTTCTGTTTTTGAATCTACGGCAATGCCGGAGGGCAAGTGAACTATTCTAACAGCAGTCATTCTTTTATTGACGTTTTGGCCGCCGGGGCCGGAAGCTTTTGCTACCTCAATTTTTAAGTCGCTCGGATTGATTTTCATCTGGGTTTCTTTTGGTTTTGGCAAAACAGCTACAGATGCCGTGGAAGTATGGACTCTGCCTTGTTTTTCCGTTGTCGGAATTCTTTGGACTCTATGAACTCCTCCTTCATTTTGCATCTTTTGCCAAGCGTTCTTGCCTTGAAGCTCAAAGACAATTTCTTTATATCCTCCTACTTCCGTTTGGTTTGAATCTAAGGTTTTTTGTTTCCAGCCCTGCAAATCAGCGTATTTTGAATACATTTTAAAAAGATCGGCGGCAAAAAGGCCAGCTTCGTCTCCGCCGGCTCCAGCTCTGATTTCCATAATCACAGCCGATGGGGAAGTCAGACTTACTTCTTCTTTGCGGTTTAGCAGGGCCGTCAATTCTTGCTCTATTTTTTCCTCTTTTTCTTTGAGTTGCACAATTTCGGTTTCGGCTAAAGAAACCAATTCTCCGTCTTCCTGCGCTTTTATAATTTCCTTGTTTTCCTCTATTTTGTTTTTCATATCCTGCAGTTCTTCATCTTTAGCAATGATTTTTTCAAGCCGGCTTTTTTCTTTTGAGAGTTCCTCGAATTTATCCCAATTTGAAAGAAGCTCAGGCGAACTGAGCTGCTGTAAAATTTCCTCGTATTGTTTTTTAGCGTTTTCTATGCTTAACATCTTGAGCTTTAGCCAATCTTTTTCTGAACTTTTCCACCCTGCCCATAGTATCTACCATCTTTTCTTTGCCGGTGTAAAAGGGGTGGCAAGCAGAGCAAATTTCAACTTCAATCAGCTCTTTTGTTGCGCCAGTGCTAAAAACATTGCCGCAGGCGCAGCGCACCTGGGCTTTTTCATAGTATTTAGGATGGATATCTTTTTTCATATAATCTATTATACGCCAAATTGCTGTTTTTGGCAATAGGTTCAGGGATGGATAACGGTTCCCGTAAATTTTTTATCTAATAAAGCATTTTCTAAGTTTTTCAGATCAGTTCCCTTAACCACCACCATTGTCATTTTCAGTTTTGAAGCCATTTTTGCGGCAATGGGATCAATCGGCGATTTCATGCCCGGTTTCCATTTAGTTCCTATTAATTTGCGATATTTGTTCCAAGTTATTTCTTTTATTGGATTAGCATCCTTATATTTTGAAATATCTTTATCATAAACATAGTCAATATTTGAAGCATTGATGACTTTGTCGGCTTTGAATCTGTCAGCTATTAAAACTGCGCAATAGTCGGTTGACCAGCCGGGCCTCCATCCCGAAGCAATAAAAAGCTTGTATTGCTTGCCGTCAATTTTTTTTAAAGGATTATCTAAAACTACGGGGTACGCCTCTTTTTTAAAAATGGTTCTTAGAAGATGAGCATTGATTCTGGTGGCGTGGATTCCCAGCCAGTCTTTGTCTTCGTCCGGAATTTTGGAAAATTTCGAAGCTGCGTTAATATAATTTCTAGCAACGCTTCCTCCGCCGGTAACGACAATGAATTTATAGTCCTTTTTTAAAAATCTCAAAATAAATTCCTTAAAAGCCTTAAGGAATTTTATCTGTATTTCTCCCGGCACGATAATCGACCCGCCCAAAGAGATCACAACTATTTTCATTTTTTTCATCAATATTACTATAGCACATCGGCAATATTGCTTGCAAATATGGCGGCTTTATGATTATATCCAATAGATAAGTTCTTTAAAATTATATAGCAAGAAGGGGGGCAAAAAATGGAAAAAATCATCGTTCCCGGACCAAAGACAATAAAGCTGATTGAGAGGCACCAAAAGGTTTTAGCTGCAACCACGCATGATGCGAATTTCTCCGTGAGCATTGAAAGGGGGGAGGGCATTTATGTTTGGGATTTAGATGGCAATAAATACATTGATTGTTTTACGCAAGTGGCGATTGCCGATATCGGCCATTGCCATCCCAAAGTTGTCAGGGCGGTTAATCGCCAAGCCAAAAAATTAATGGCTTGCATAGGCACCGATGTTTACAGCCTTGCCCAAGTTGAGGCAGCCGAAAAATTAGCAGAGATTGCCAAAAAGAGTTTTCCTCAACAGGATTGGCGAGTTTATTTCTGCTCTTCCGGCGGCGAAGCGAATAATGCGGCCATAAAGCTTTTGATAGACAGGCGGCCTCAGCGCAAAAGATTTATCAGTTTTTTGGGAGCATTCCACGGCAGATTCGGATACGCTTTGGACGTGGCTTCCAGCAAGTCGCTTCACAAGAGAGACTATCCGGAAGCGCTTCCCGTAATCCGCTTGCCGTATCCGGATTGCCAGCACTGCGCTTACGAAAAAAAAGAGCATAATTGCAGTCAATTTTGCATTCGTTTCATTGAAAAAGAATATCTTGGCCGGCTTTGCGATCCCGAAGAAATTAACGGAGTGATTATTGAACCGATTCAGGGAGAGGGCGGATTTATCGTCCCGAATGCTTCAGCGATTAGAAAACTCCATGAGTTTTGCAAGAAATACGATTGGGCATTAATTGCTGACGAAGTCCAAACGGGGCTGGGAAGAACCGGTAAAATGTTCGCGATTGAGAATTTCGGGGTTAAGCCGGATATCATTTGCCTTGCCAAAAAGCTTGGCTCCGGCGTTCCCATAGGCGCTATTGTTTTTCCGAGCGACTGGAACTTCACTAAGTCGGGCCGCCATTCCACTACTTTTGGCGGCGGGCCTCTTGGCTGGGTTTCCGCCAAAGCCACGCTGGAAGTTATTGAGGAAGAAAATTTAGTCGCAAATGCGGCTAAAACCGGAGCATATTTTATAGAAAGATTAAACGAGATTCAAGTTCGATTTAATAATTGCGGCGGAAACCACGCTGGTTATATCAGCTATGTGCGGGGGCTCGGTTTGATGATTGGAGTAGAATTTATCGACAAGGATGGCGGGCCAAATCCGAAATTAAGAACTGCGGTTATCTGTGAATGCCTGAAGAACGGCATTATTCCTTTGGCCGCAGGGCATCCTCAAAGAAACCCTATTATACGTTTTCTGACTCCATTGTGCGTAACTGAAGCTGATATAAACGAAATAGCGTCTAGATTTGAGAAAGCGTTAAATAATGCAAAAGCGGCAATTTAGCCGCTTTTTTATTTTAGGTTATTGACTAATTGACATGGTTTTGCTAAAGTAAAAATTGATGGTTAAAAAAGCTGAAAAAATAGAAAAGAAGGATGTTTTGGAACTCAATACCGACCAAATGGCTCTGGCGGGTTTGCATTTCGGCCATAGGACTTCCAAGATTCATCCGAAAATTAAACCGTATCTTTCCGGAGAAAGGAACGGCGTTAATATCATTGATTTGGAAAAAACCAAAGAAAAATTGCAGGAAGCTTTAAAATTTATCGGTGATCTGATTTCCGAGAATAAAATTTTGATATTAATCGGGACGAAAATTCAAATAAAAGATTTGCTAAAGAGGACAGCCGAAGAGTGCGCATTGCCCTACGTTTCAGAAAGATGGCTTGGCGGGACTTTTACTAATTTTAACACCATTCTGAAAAGAACCGACTATTATAAGAACTTAGAGAGGCAGAAAGAAACCGGCGAATTAGAGAAATATACCAAAAAGGAAAGAGCTAAATTTGATCAAGAACTCAAAAATTTGGAAATCAAATTTGGGGGCATAAAAAATCTTATCAAGCTTCCTGACGCCATTTTTGTTTGCGATATGAAAAAAGATAAATTAGCGGTGAAAGAAGCCAAAATGAAAGGGATAAAAGTTATCGGCATTTCCGATACCAATATTGATCCGACTCAAGCGGATTTTCCCATTCCGGCAAACGACGATGCCGTTACTTCAGTAGGATATATTTTAGAGAAGATAAAAGAAACAATACTTAAAGCAAAGTCAGAAATTAAAGTTATAAAGCCAGAAACAGCAAAGTAGAACATTTATTATGATAAATGTTGACCAAGTCAAAAAATTAAGAGAGGAAACCGAAGTTTCGGTTGGGGAATGCAAGAAAGCGCTGGAAGAAGCCAGCGGAGATTTCGATAAAGCCAAAGATATTCTTAAAAGGTGGGGCAAGGAAATCGCCCAAAAAAAGAAAGAGAGAAAGGCGGAAAATGGCATCGTGGACAGCTACATACACCCGAATAAAAAAGTGGGAGTGCTCTTGGAGCTTGGCTGCGAAACTGATTTTGTGGCTAAGTCGCCAGATTTTCAGCGCTTGGCCCACGAATTGTGCTTGCAGATTGCAGGTTTTATTGATGAAGGAATTGAGCTTTTGGACCAGCCCTGGATTAAAGACGATTCCAAAAAAATCAAAGACCTGATTGACGAATACATCGCCAAGCTCGGAGAAAATATAGTTGTCAAAAAATTCGTTAGATGCTCTCTATGAGGGTTTTAGAAATTATTTTTATCGCCGTTTTATTGATTAGCTTGGGAGGCATAAGCGCAATTCTTTTTAGAAAAATTCCTATTTTAGTTGGCTTAAGAGAAAAAAATATCTCCGGGCAGTCTTTAATTTCTAAAATAAAAAGGGGTATAAAAAAACTTCCGGGGGCCGGGAAAATCGATTACGATCTTTATTTGCAAAAAATGCTTTCCCGCATCCGCGTTTTAACTATGAAAACGGAAAGTAAAACCGGCAACTGGCTGGAGAGATTGCGGCAAAAGAGAAACGGCCACAACGGCGCAGACGAATATTGGGAAGAGTTAAAGAAAATAAAAAAGGGGGAATAAGCCAGCGTAGCTCAATGGCAGAGCAGTTGCTTTGTAAGCATCAGGTTGTCGGTTCAAATCCGACCGCTGGCTCTATACGAAAAATTTTTATTTAAAATTTTTCGTCGAGCCCGGCCCAAAGGGCATAGGGCTCTTGACAGGTTTTGCCAAAAGAATATAATTACATTTAGGAATTAGCAGACAGATTCCCAGGGAGATGTCTTCCTGGTTTTAATTTCCCTGATAGATGAACATTGAAAATTTAAAATTGAGCAATAAAAATTAAATTATTAGTTTCTTAGAGTTGCTTCGAACTTCATTTTTTTTGAGAGTTTGATCCTAGCTCAGGATGAACGCTGGCGGCGTGGATACCGGCATGCAAGTCAAGGGGGTTTAATCTCCGCAAGGAGGTTGGACTACCGGCGAACGGCTTAGTAACACGTAGATACATACCCCATTCACGGGCATAACCAGCCGAAAGGTTGGTTAATTCCCGATAGTCTCGCAAGAGTAAAGACGCAAGTCGGAATGGGAATGGTCTGCGGCCTATCAGCTAGTTGGTGAGGTAAAGGCTCACCAAGGCTATGACGGGTAGGGGGCGTGAGAGCGCGTCCCCCAAGAATGGCACTGCGATACGGGCCATACTCCTACGGGAGGCTGCAGTCGAGAATCTTCGACAATGGGCGAAAGCCTGATCGAGCGACGCCGCGTGCAGGATGAAGGCCTTCGGGCTGTAAACTGCTTTTCATCGGGAGAAACCCGGCCGCAAGGCTTAGGGTGATTGTACCGGTGGAATAAGAGGTTGCTAACTCTGTGAACCCATAAAGGGTTGGCGCAGAGCTTCTCCAGTAATGGAGAATAGGAAAACTTAGCTTATATGCTGGGACATCTTTCGTTGTCCGCTGAATGTTTCCAAAAGGAACACAACGAAAGACAATCAGCAGGGAAGGCTAGTATCGGGAATAGAAGAAAAATAAAAAAATAGGAGGATAATAATGAGAAATCTTACGGTGCAGGCGCTAGAAAAATATTTATCCACTTTGATTAGCGAGAAAACAGGAGAAAATGCAAATTGTCAGTGTCATGGTTATGGCACATGTAAGTGCCAATGGAAAGGCAAATTCATAGATCTTTGCGTTGACGTAGAACCAAAAGTACCCGAATCTGTGTTTGAATTACAATTATTCTGTCCAGAATGCGGTCATATTGTAACCATTATTAAATCTCCACAACAATAAGGCAAACCTTGTTTGCCTTCTTCTATTCCCGATTCTGGCCCCCTCAGAGACTTGTCTTATTATTGAGACAGATGGATGTTTTTAAACATTCATAATACGCTAAGCTCCTCGTAAGAGGATGATGATATAGTCCATTTAACTATCAAGTTAGATAGCCAGCAGCAGCGGTAATACAGAGACCTCGAGCGTTATCCGGATTTATTGGGCGTAAAGGGTCCGTAGGTTGTAAAGATAGTCTTTGGTTAAATCCCCTCGGCTTAACCTTGGGGCTGCTAAAGATACTTCTTTACTTTGAGGACGTTAGGGGCTGACGGAACATACGGTGTAGGGGTGAAATCCGTTGATATCGTATGGAACACCAAAAGCGAAGGCAGTCAGCTGGGACGGTCCTGACACTGAGGGACGAAAGCGTGGGTAGCGACAAGGATTAGATACCCTTTTAGTCCACGCTGTAAACTATGGACACTGGCTATTTGAAGTGTCGACCCTTCA
>JACPLM010000039.1 GCA_016186525.1 Candidatus Nealsoniibacteriota bacterium
ATATTTTTAAAAGGGCATTTTTAGACTTTTAATCATATCATGTATCCCAAAAAATGTCAAACTAAAATAGCCCTAATAGGGCTATTAATGATGGGCCTGCCGGGACTCGAACCCGGAACCATCACCTTAAAAGGGTGTTGCTCTACCAATTGAGCTACAGGCCCGTATCACTCAAACTCAAAGTTCAAAATTCAAATCTCAAAATTACCGTGTTTTGAGTTTACATTAAATTCCTTCTTTTTTCAACTGCTCCAGCAATTCTTTTTGTTTCTTGTTTAGGCGCTTAGGAGTTGTCACGATTAGTTCAATATACATATTCCCTCGGCTATAACCTGAAAAGTGAGGAATGCCCTTGCCCGATATCCGTAAAATTTTTCCCGATTCCGTGCCGGCAGGAACCGTCAATAAAATTTTATTTCCCTCCAAAGTGGGAACCTCTAATTCGTCTCCTAAAGCGGCTTGGGAAAAAGAAATTTCCCGGCTCAAATATAAATCGTCTCCCTTTCTTTCAAAAATCGGATGTTTTTTAATAAAAATTCTGGCGTAAAGGTCTCCCGGCTTTCCGCCTTTTCTGCCGGCCTCACCCTTTCCTTCCGCTTTAATAACCTGATTTATATCAACTCCAGCCGGAATGATTTATATCAACTCCAGCCGGAATAAAAATCTTTATTTTATCTTCACCCTTCACCCTGCCTTCTCCTTTGCAAACATTGCAGGGCTTTTCAGGCCTGTATCCTTCTCCGCCGCACTCCGGGCAAACAACATTGCGGGTGATTGCCCCCAAAATAGTTTTCCTTATTTGCTGGACTTCTCCTGTGCCTCGGCAGGAAAAACATTCATTAACAACAGTACCCGGCTCGCCTCCCTTGCCCTGGCAACGCGCGCAAACGGTTTGCTTGTACAAAGAAAGTTCTTCCTCTTTGCCTTTAAGCGTGGCCTCTAAGGGGACTTCTATTTCTATTTCAATGTCTTTTCCTCGCTTTAAATCTTTTTTTGCTCCGCCTCTCATGCCAAAGCCGAACATCTCTCCAAGCATGTCTCCCAAATCTACGGAGTCGAAATCTTCGCCGAATTTGTCTCTCATTGATTCAAAATCCCAGCCCGAGGCTGGTCCGCCTTGGGCGGAAAACCCTCCAAAATCCCAGCCCGGCTGCTGCCCGCCTTCGAAAACACGGCCGAATTGGTCGTACTGTTGTCTTTTATCTGCGTCTGAAAGGACTCTGTAGGCCTCGCTTAGTTCTTTAAATTTATTCTCATCGCCTCCTTTATCGGGGTGGTATTGATGAGCTAATTTTCTATAGGCCTTTTTGATTTCGTCTTGGCTGGCTCCTTTTTGAACGCCTAAAATTTGATAGTAATCCTTTGGCATTATTGTTTTTCTTTATACTCTCCTTCCTCCGGCTTTTTCTCTTCTGATTTAGTTTCTTCCGGCTTTTTTTCCTGGGCAGCTTTATACAGCTCGGCCCCGACTTTCTGGACTGCGCTTGAGAGCTCTTCTGTTTTTTGTTTAATTTCTTCTATTTTATCACTATCTTTGACTTTCTTCAAAGCATCAACTTTTTCCTCAATTTCTTTTTTGACTTCCGGCTTAACTTTGTCCCCCGCATCTTTCAGGGTTTTTTCGACAGTATAAACTAAATTATCAGCCAAATTTCTGGCTTCTATCAAATCCTTTTTTTGCTGGTCTTCGGAAGCGTGAAGCTCTGCTTCTTTTTTCATTTTCTCCACTTCCTCCTTGGAAAGGCCGGTTGAGCCCTCGATTCTGATTGATTGCGATTTCGATGTCGCCTTATCTTTAGCCGTAACCGATAAAATACCGGAAGCATCAACATCAAAAGTTACTTCAACTTGAGGAATTCCCCGAGGGGCCGGGGGAATGCCGTCTAAAACAAATTTGCCAAGAGATCTGTTATCCTGAACCATTGGCCTTTCGCCCTGCAAGATATTAATTTCCACTGCCGGCTGGCTGTCAGCAGCTGTAGAAAATATCTGGCTTTTGGAGGTAGGAATAGTGGTATTTTTGGCAATCATTACCGTGTTGACTCCGCCCAATGTCTCAATTCCAAGAGACAGCGGCAGAACATCCAAAAGCAAAACGCTTTTTATATCTCCCTCCGGAGCCCTGCCTTCTTCTTTGGCTTTCAAGATTTCCGCCTGAATGGCAGCTCCTGTTGCCACCACTTCTTCGGGATTTATAGATTTGTTCGGCTCTCTGCCAAAAAATTTCTTAACTTCTTCTCTCACTGAAGGAATCATGGTTGTGCCGCCTACCAAAACTACTTCATTTATGTCTTTTTGGGAAAGCTTGGCCTCGGCTAAAGTTTTTTTGGCCCTATCAATTGATCTTTCCACTAAATCGCGGGTCAAGTCTTCAAACTTAGCCCGATTGATTTTATAGAATAAATGCTTGGGTCCGGCCGAATCTGCGGAAACAAACGGCAAATTAATTTCCGTTTCCAAAGACGAAGACAATTCTATTTTTGCTTTCTCTGAGGACTCCTTGACCCGCTGTAGGGCTAAGGGATCTTTTGATAAATCAATCCCCTGTTCTTTTTGAAATTGCTCAATGACCCAATTCATTAGACGCTGGTCAAAATCTTCTCCCCCGAGGTGGGGCTCGCCGCCCGTAGATAAAACCTCAACGGTATCGGGAGAAGTTTCCAAAACCGTAACATCAAGAGTGCCTCCGCCAAAATCGTAAACTATGACTTTTTGGCTTTCTTTCTTGCCAAAACCGTAAGCTAAAGCTGCCGCTGTCGGCTCATTAATGATTCTTAGAACATTGAATCCTGCAACTTCGCACTTCGCCAGCAGTTTTTGTCGCTTTTCTCTGCGAATCATCAAAATTGGCAGGACACGTGATAACCGCCGCATCAACTTTTCCTCCTAATTTTTCCTCGGCATCTGCTTTTATTTTCTGCAGCACCATTGAAGAAATTTCAATTGGCGTGTGCCACCCTTCTCCCAATTTAATTTCCACTCCTCCATCGCTTCTCTCTCTTGTCTCATAGGGCAATCTTTTCAATTCTTTTTGGACCTCGGGATCGGAAAATCTCCTGCCGATAAATCTTTTGACAGCGAAAATAGTATTTTTAGGATTGGTGACCGCCTGCCTTTTGGCTAAGTCGCCCACCAATCTTTCACCTGATTTAGCCAATGCGACAATCGAGGGTATTAAAACCGAACCCTCTCTGGAATCCAAACACTTTGGCTCGCCATTCACAATAGAAGCCATTTTCGAAATTGATGTGCCCAAATCTATACCTATAACTTTTGACATAATATTTTTGTTTTATTTAATTTATTTTATTAATTTTTACTTTACTTGCCCTCAAAAGCCTGTTGTTTATTTTGTATCCTTTCTGGACTTCTTCCACTATAGCTTGCGGAGACCCGTTGTCCGCAACTTCTTCCACCACTTCGTGCCAATTCGGATCAAACTTCTCGCCTATTGCTTTTATTCCCTCTACTCCATGATTTTTCAAAAAATCCAATATTTGATTTTTTATCAGCAAAAATCCTTTTATATTTTCATCGTCTTTATTTAATAGCTTCTTTTCGGCTATTTCGAAGTTATCCAAAATCGGCAAAAACTTTAAAACCATTTCTTCGGCTCCGTATTTTAAAATCTCGGCCATTCTCTCCATCTCTTCTTTTTTATAATTCAAAAAGTCGGCTCTCGCTCTTTGCCAGCCAGCCAGATATTCATCTCTTTGCTTCTGGCACTCTTCCCGCCCAGAATCTTCTGGGCGAGGCTCGCCACCTTTGGTGGCGGCTAATTTTTCTTCCCCCTCCGGCTTGTCCTCTGAGGCCTTAGCAGGGGCGGAAGCCTTAGTTAAATCTTCTCCCATAATTTATAAAATAATTCAATATTCTTATCGTAGCTCATTCTCTTTGGCCCTAAAAGAGCGAGGAGCCCTCCCGGAAAACCCGCAGTAATAATGCTGAAATCATTGGTTTTGGAAACAGGGTTTTCATTGCCAATATAAATCTTTATTTCCGGTAAAAATATCTCCTCGATATTTTCCTCAAAATCATCAAGCATCTTGGCGAAACTTGCCGCAAGCCCAGGCTCTAAAAATTCCGGCTCTTCAAAAATATCCTGCCAACCCTCTTTCCAGACTATTTTTTGTCCGGCCGAATAACCCAAAGCGAGTTCCGAAGATCCCTCAGCCAAAAATCTGGTAGCTGTTTTGATGAATTCTAAAGAATCTCCCACCTCTTTGTTCAAATCCCGTTCAAGGTCATTCAGATGATCTTTTAATAATTCGTCCACGAAAAACCTATAACCCTTATCGGTCGGCACTCTGCCAGCTGACGTATGGGGCTGGGAAAGATAGCCTTCATCAGTAAGTTTTTGCATCTCATTTCTGATAGTAGCCGGGGAAACGCCAAACTTATGCTTTTTTTCAAGCAATTTAGAGCTGACGGGTTCCGCTAAAGAAATGTATTCCCGGACAATCCTATTTAAAACTTCGCTTTGTCTCTGGGTAATCATCGAAGTTAATTATAACAAACCAAGATTAGCAGTCAAGCCCTTCGATTGCTAACTTCATATTTTATCTATATTTTATAATTTTGAGCGGTATGTTAAAATAAATTAATGAGAAATATAATACGGAATCAAAAAACAACTTGGATTGATATTACAAAACCAACTCGGCAGGATATGGATTATTTGAAAGACCAATATCATTTTCATCATATGGTCTTGGAGCAATTAATCCCGCGCTCTTATTACCCCCGTCTGGAAGTTGGCTCGGATTATCTATTCTTAATAGTCAACTACCCCACCTATTATGAAATAAACCACGATGTGCTTCCCAGAGAAGTTGATATTATTCTTACAAAAGAAGTAATTGTTACCAATCACCTTAGGCCGCTCCCCCTTTTGGAGAACTTATTTAAAGTCTGCCAAAGGCCGGAGATAGAGGGCGAAAAATATCTGGAAAAGGGGCCGGGATTCATTTTATTTTCCATCTTAAATATTTTCTGGCGTGATTGCCTGGTAAAATTGGATAAATTAAACGATGAAATTGAGAAAATTGAAAGAAAGATTTTCCAAGGCAAAGAAAAAGACATGGTAATGCAAATTTCGCATACCAAAACCGATATAATTGATTTCTGGCGGATAGTGGAGCCGCAGTACGAAATAATGAGATTATTAGAAAAAGAAGGGCCTAAATTCTTCGGGCAGGACCTCGCTCTGTACTTTTCTGACGCTTTGGGAACATACGAAAAGGTTTGGCAAAATTTAAAAGCGCATAAAGAAACGATTTTTGCGCTGGAAAAAACAAACCAATCTCTGCTGACCACTAAAACAAACGAGATTATAAAAATTTTGACTGTTTTTTCAATAATTACCCTGCCTCTCGTTGTCTGGTCATCAGTTTGGGGAATGAACGTCGGACTTCCTTTCAGCGGTCATAAGGCAGGTTTTTGGATAGTCATCTCCCTGATGTTTGCCTCAATGGCATTTATGTTTTTATATTTCAGGAAGAAAAGATGGCTTTAAATTTAAAATAATAAATGTCCAATCGTCTTACTTTTATCATCGCGGGCCTTCTGCTTTTAACTTTATTCTCAATCGCTTTTTTAAGCATGGCTCAGGACTCTTTAACTTTTGACGAACTGGCGCATATTCCGGCTAGCTACTCCTACCTCACTCAAAAAGATTACAGATTGAACCCCGAACATCCTCCCCTGGTGAAGGATTTAGCGGCCTTGCCTCTTTTATTTTTAAATTTGAATTTCCCCTCAAAAGACCAAGTTTGGCTGCAGGAAGATTCGGCTCCTGCTTGGTGGGTGCAGTTTGACGCAGGAACGAAATTCTTATACGAATCCGGCAATAATCCAAGAGATATTATTATTTGGTCTCGCCTGCCGATGATTTTTCTTTTAGTATTCTTAGCTTGGTTCCTTTTTAAATGGGCCAGAGAGCTTGGGGGCAATTATGCGGGATTGGCCGTATTAATTCTTTTTTCTTTCTCTCCGGAATTTATCGCTCATGGCAGATTAGTAACCACCGACGTGGGAGCCGCCATGGGAACGGTTTTAGCGACCTATTTTTGGCTAAAATTCCTTAAAAACCCTAAAAAAATTAATCTCTTTTTAGCCGGTTTATTTTTGGGGATAGCTCTGCTCATCAAATTTTCTTTAATTTTACTCATTCCATTTTTAGGAATTATCACATTTGTTTATGCCCTGCTCTCTGCTCCCCGGCTGGAAAACTTAAAAAAATATATCCCGAAAGCGGTTTTAGCCGGAGCAATCAGCCTTATGATTATTTGGCCGATTTATCAATTTCATATCTGGAATTACCCGCCGGAGCGCCAAGTCAGGGATACCGCCGCAGACTTGGCTCCCAATCCCATCGAACCTGCAAAAAACCTGACAATTTGGATGGCGGACAAGCCTCTCTTGAGGCCCTTTGCCCAATATTTCAAAGGAGTTTTAATGGCGACCCAGCGCACGGGTTTTGGCAACACGACTTATTTTATGGGGCAAATTTCAGCTGATGCATGGCGGTCTTATTTCCCGATTATGTATCTTGCCAAACTGCCGCTGGCTTTCCACGCAATAACAATTTTAACAATTCTCGGCCTTATTTATTCTCTCTTCAGAAAACGGCCTAAAAATTGGCTGAAAGAAAACTTTTTTGTTTTCGCATTCTTGGCATTTTTGTCAATTTATTGGTTAACGGCTATTATGGGGAACCTCAACATAGGACTGCGGCACATCCTGCCCACTATTCCTTTTATTTATTTCCTGGTAATATTAGGGCTTAGAAGAGTTTTTGAAACGGCAGGCAAATTCAAAAAACCGCTTGCGATAGCGTTAGCTCTAATATTTATCTGGTATGCTTATTCTTCCGTTTCTGCCTTCCCCTACTATCTTTCTTATTACAACGAAGCTGCCGGAGGCATAAAAAACGGCTACAAATATGCCGCAGACTCAAACTACGACTGGGGCCAAGATTTTTACAGATTGCTTATGTTTATTAATGAAAATAATATTCAAAAAATTAATCTTGATTATTTCGGAGGCGAAAGCCCTAAATACTGGCTTGGAGAAAAATACATTAAATTAAATCCGAAAGAATCGGAAAAGCCTCGCGGCTGGGTAGCGGTTTCCCTAAATCAGCTCATGGGAGGAATCGCAAAACCCGTATCCGGCTTTGACCAAGAAACCGGTTATTACGGCTGGCTGGAAGATTATACGCTGAAAGCTAAAGCTGGAAACTCTATTTTCATATATTACAAAGATTAAAAATGACTATCTTTAAATGGATTAAAGAAAAATTATTGGGCAAACCCTTAGCTACCGGGCGGGCTATTAGCGAACGTTTAACCAACCTGCAGGGGTTGGCTATTTTTGGCGCAGACGCCATGTCGTCCACTGCTTACGCCACAGAAGAAATTCTTTTAGTTCTTGTTTCGGCAAGCATATTCAGCTCCATCTTTTCTGTCTGGACAGCCATGGCTATCGTCGCCTTGATCCTAATAATAGTCGTTGCTTACCGCCAGGTAATTTACGCTTATCCGCAAGGAGGCGGCGTTTACAATGTTGCCAAAGAAAACTTGGGAGAAACTGCGGCGTTAATCGGAGGCGCTTCGCTTTGGGTAGATTATATTTTAACCGTGGCTGTTTCCGTTGCAGCCGGCGTTGCCGCAATTACTTCGGCCTTTCCCGCATTGTATCCGCAGAGGATTATCATTGGCATTATGGTTATTTTGGTATTGATGTGGACCAATCTCCGGGGAGTCCGCGAATCAGGCAAAATATTTGCCATCCCAACGTATATTTTCATAATTTCTTTTGCTTTAATGATTATTTACGGCGCCATTCGTTTTATTTTCGGCAACTTCCCCGTAGCTGTTTACGAACAGCCTGCAGCTGCGGGATCTTTAGGAATAATCAGCATTGCGTTAATCATCCGCGCTTTTGCTTCCGGCTGCACTGCCTTAACGGGCATAGAGGCAACTTCAAACGGAGTGCAAGCGTTTAAGCCGCCCGAATCGAAAAATGCGGCCAAAACATTAACTTGGCTGGGCATCATTCTTGGCTTTACATTTTTGGGCATCACGCTTTTGGCCTATTGGGGCAAAATTATTCCGATGGAAAATGAAACGCTGGTTTCCCAAATTGCCAACGCGCTTTTCGGCCATAACCCATTTTATTATCTGATACAAATTATTACAGCCTTAATACTTCTTCTGGCGGCCAACACGCCTTTTGCCGGTTTCCCCAGAGCTGCTTCCATGTTTGCCAAAGACGGTTATTTCCCTCGGCAATTCTATACTCTTGGCTCGCGGTTGGTTTTTACCCACGGAATTGTCGCTCTTGCCATACTATCATCTTTGCTGATTATAGTTTTTAGCGGCAGCGTTCATGCCTTAATCCCCCTTTACGCTGTCGGCGTATTTCTCGGCTTTGCCATATCACAGCTGGGCATGATGGCTTATTGGAAAAAAGCAGGCCGCGGCCACGCAAAAAATATTTTAATCAATGTCTTGGGCTTTATAGCTACTTCTACGGTTTTTCTTATAGTTCTCTTAGCCAAATTTACCAGCGGCGCCTGGGTTTTAGCTCCATCTATTATTCTTATCCTGCTTTTAATGCATAAAATAAAAAAACACTACTTGAGTGTGGAAAAGACGCTTTCCGAAGAGCAGGCTGAATTTTTAAAAATCTCTCCGGAAAAAATTATGATGATTGTATTTGTCTCAAAACTTAACCGCCTTTCTATCGAAACTGCTCTATTTGCCAGGGGCTTTAAGCCGAAAAAGGTTAGAGCGTTCCATGTTGCTTTCGATCAAAATGAAGTTGAAACATTGAAAAACGAATGGGAGATAAGATTTCCGGAAATTCCCATAGATATTATCATAGATGAATTCCGCGAAATAATACCCCACGCCATTAACTATGTTAGAAATATGGAAAAACAATGGAAAGAAGAGGGCGGAGAAAAAATAATAGCGGTAATACCCATGATGGTTCCCACGG
>JACPLM010000040.1 GCA_016186525.1 Candidatus Nealsoniibacteriota bacterium
ATGCCGCCAGAAGGATTTGAAGGGCAGGAATTTGAAAGGCAATACCAAGAGCAATACCAACAGCAATACCAACAGCAGATGGAACAGCAAATACAGCAGCAAATACAGCAGCAAATTGAAGAATTATCTTCTCAGGAAGAAATTGGCGTTTCCAAACAATTTTGCTTAGAAAATCCTACCGATCCTCTTTGCGTGGGATATGAGCAGGCTCAAATTTCTTCTGAATATTGCGCTACTAATCCTACCGATCCTTTATGCGGAGGGCAGCAATTACCCTTCTTAGAACAAGTCAAAAATTTTTTAGCCGGTCTTATCCCGGCGATTTAACTAAAAATCCACCCCGCCTAGGCGGGGTGGATTTTTAGTGTCCCAGCAAGTCTGTAAGCCGAATTCTGTTCCGCCTCATCGGCGGATGGTGATTATCTATCTGGGTCCGACATTACTGTCGGACTCATGCCTTTTGGCAATGCGAGTTACTTTTAACGAAAGTTCCAAGATAAATCCCAGAACTTTCGGTTTACTCTTGCTTCCAGTAAGGATTTAGCCGTATCAGCCCGATGTTTCCATCAGGATCATCCCGAAGGATGCCCGGCCCTTTCGGGCCAAGGGCGTTTCTTTTCGCACCTCTGGTCTTGCGACCGACGGCTGTTAGCCGCTACTTTTTTAGATTTGCCTTGCGGCAAAAATTGAAGTTCGGACTTTCCTCCCGACCCTATACCGTTGCAATGCAACGGTCGGGTTTAGGGCAATCACCCAACTTACCGGGACAATTATTATTTTAGCAGAATATTTTTAGTTTGTCAAATTTTTTACGAGGGAAAAAATAAAAAAGTGGCGCCGGGGGCGTCACTTAATTTCTTTCAATATCTTTCTTACAGCCTTAACTCTGCCCTTGGCATCGCGGATAGTGCTGCCGATGACAAATTTAGTTGCTCCTCTTTTCATGACTTCTTTTGGAGTCATCACGTATTTATGCGAGCCATGGTTTAAATCCCATTTAGGACGAACGCCGTAAACAATTTTTGTCAAATTTTCAAGCTCTGGATAATGGGAAAGAGTTTCCAAGTCCCTTGAAGAGCAATATATTCCGTTAGCGCTTTCGGCTTTAGCCATTTTAGCAAATTGGAGAGTTTTTTCTTCAGGAAAGTCTGTGCCGTAAATATATTTAATATCATAAATCGTAAGAGAATCAATTACCGAACCCACTAAAATTTTAGAAATCCTTGCGTTATCTACTGCGGCTTTAATCCCCGGAGGTCCAGCCGCGGCATTAACTACAATATATGATATATTGGCAGAGTATAAAGAACAGGCGGTAATAACTTCTGCAATAAAATCAGGGTTCCCCGCAAATTCAAGATCAATAAATAAGTTTACGCTGCCAATTTCTTTTTGAATATCATCAAGCAGAGAAATCCCATGCCTAAACAGAAGGGCGCCTAATTTATAACCCCATACTTCTCTCCCAAGTTCTTTGATAATTTCAATTGCCCCGTCTTTCCCGGCTTTGTCTAAAGCTACGATAATGGGATTGCTGAGTTTTTTTTGGTAACAGTTTGGAATGTTTTCCATTCACACCTCCTATTGTCAATGCGCTATTGATATACTAATATGGAGATAGTTTTTTGACAATATTTTAGGAGGTGCGAGATGCCAGTGACCGTAGTTATTGGAGCCCAATGGGGCGACGAAGGCAAGGGAAAAATAGTTGATTATTTAGCCCAGAAAGCAGATTATTGTGTAAGATTCAGCGGAGGAGACAATGCCGGCCATACGGTAGGCGAATTTAAGCTGCATTTAGTGCCCTGCGGAATTTTTAATCCCAAGACAGTTTGCGTTATTGGAAACGGAGTAGCTGTCAATCCTAAAAATTTGCTCAAAGAGATAGATGAATTGGAAAAGAGAAGCGTTTCCTGCGGAAATTTAATAATCAGCGCCAAAGCTCATTTAATTATGCCTTGGCATACTATTTTGGACGGTTTACAGGAAGAGGAAAGGGGAGAAGGGAAAATCGGCACCACTAAAAGAGGAATAGGCCCGGTATTTTCTGATAAGATTGGCAGATTCGGCTTCAGAATGGAAGATCTTCTTTCTGAAAATATGGAGCAGAAGTTAAAAAAACTGCAAGAAAGAGCCAAAAAGATCATTTGGGAAGTTTACGGTTATAGCAACAGCGATTTGCTTTACGATATCATTTTTAAAGATTTGCTTAAATTTAGAGACAGGATCCGTCCGTTCATAAAAGAGACTGAGCCCATAATCTGGAAAGCTTGCGACGATAAAAAAAGGGTTTTAATGGAAGGAGCCCAAGGCACCTTATTGGATCCAGATTTTGGGGCTTATCCTTACACTACTTCTTCGCCATGCACGGTTGCCGGCGTTTTGCAGGGGTCAGGCATTTCATGGCAAGACATCAATAAAGTGGTTGGCGTGGTTAAGGCCTATACCACAAGAGTTTGCGAAAAGAGCATTTCTTTTAAAACCGAAATGCCGGATGAAATAGCCGATCCTTTTAGGGAAAGGACCGGAGAGTATGGAGCCACAACTAGCCGTCCCAGAAGAATAGGGTGGCTGGATGCGTCCCTTTTAAGATACGCTGCAAGAATTAACGGTTTCACCGGTTTGGCCATTACTCGCATGGACAGCTTGGGCACCTTTCTCCCTTGCTATGAAGCAAGAATTTGGGATGGCCATGGGTATATTGATATGCCTTGCGATTGGGGTTCTGATATAGAAAGCCGCAATGCTAAGAATTATTTAAAGACTATTGAAAGCTTGGTGGGCGTTCCGATAAAATATATTTCTTACGGTCCCGGAAGAGACGAGATACAGGTTGTAAAAAAGCGGCATTCGTTTTAAAATAAAAGCGTCCTTATGAGGGCGCTTTTCAATTCTCAAACAAGAACAGTCCACCACGCTGCGGGAATTCTCATTGTCTCGGCTTTGCTCAGCCGAGTTTTGGGTATAGCAAGAGATTGGCTGCTGGCAAAAAACTTGGGCGCTGGAGGTGATTTAGATGTTTATTTTGCGGTCTTTCGCATTCCCGATTTCCTTTATCATATTTTAATTTCAGGAGGAATTGTTGTGGCGTTTTTGCCTATTTTTTCAGATTTTTTTTCTAAAAATAAAGATGATGCATGGAAATTCGCCAATAATGTCTTAAACGTCTTTTTGCTTTTTTTAATACTGTTTTCTTTAGCGCTTTTTGTTTTTGCGCCGGGACTCATTAAATTAATTACCCCGGGGTTTACCAGCTCTCAATTGGATCAAACGATTTTTCTGACAAGAATTATGCTTTTAAGCCCGATTTTTTTCGGGCTAAGTTCAATTCTTTCCGGGATATTGCAGTATTTCCATCGTTTTTTAATTTACGGCTTTGCTCCGATTCTTTATAATCTTGGGATAATTCTCGGAATCGTATTTTTATTCCCGAGTTTCGGCCTCGTCGGCATAATTTATGGCGTGCTTTTCGGGGCTTTTTTGCATTTTTTGATTCAGCTGCCTTCAGCTATAAATTGCGGCCTCAAATACCGGCCGATTTTTAATTTAGGCGGGCAAGGGTTAAAAAGGGTTTTTCTTTTAATGCTGCCCAGAACCTTAGGCGTGGCTGGATCCCAGATAAATTTAATAGTGATGACTTCCATAGCTTCAACTTTGTCCGCGGGGTCAATTTCAATTTTTAACTTAACTCAAAATCTTCAGAATCTTCCCGTGGGCATTATAGGAGTTTCTTTTGCCGTGGCAGTTTTCGCCCCATTAAGCAAAAGTCTGGCTGACGGAGCAAAAGAAGAATTTTTAAAAGATTTTTCTTCAACCTTCCGCCAGGTTGTTTATATAGTTTTTCCTTTAAGTTTCCTCCTTTTTATTTTGAGAAATCAGATAGTTCAAATTATTTTAAGGCATGGCGAATTCAGCCAATCCTCTGCTGACCTGGCCTCGGCCAGTTTAGGATTATTTTCTTTGGGCGTTTGGGCTATTGGCTTAATCCCATTGCTCTCGCGGGCCTTTTTCGCTATTAAGGATACTCGCATTCCCGCGATCGTTGTTTTTTTTACGGTGACGCTGAATATCATTTTAAGTTTTTATTTTATCGGGATTCTCAATTCCGAAGGGTTGCTTTGGCATGCCCTTAAAAGCATTTTTCGCTTAGAGGGCGGAGACATGAGGGTGCTGGGCCTGCCTTTGGCTTTTGCGCTTTCCGGCACCCTGCAGTTTTTTTTATTAATGGCCCTTCTTTACAAGAAAATCGGAGATTTCCGTTTAAAGGATATTTGGGATTCTACTTCTAAGATTATACTGGCCAGTTTTATTATGGCCGCAGCAGTTTATTTCTCTTTTTATTTAATTTTTTCAATCTATCTCAAGGCTATTGTCGGAGCTTTGGCTGGCGCCAGCGTTTATTTTTTTGCCACGCATTTTTTAAAATCTCCAGAAGCAAAAGCCATCAAATTAAGAATCATTGCCCGCCTTATCCGCAGCAAAATGGCCTGGCGGGAGTAATCGCTTGATTCGACATGCTTTTCTTTTGGCGGAAAAACTATTAAAATATTAAAAACATGGAGAATGTGCGCAATTTCGTAATCATGGCTCATGTAGATCATGGAAAATCTACGCTGGCAGATCGGCTTTTGGAATTAACCTCGGCTGTGGAGGCCAAGAAAATGAGGCCGCAGTTTTTAGATTCTATGGACTTGGAGCAGGAGAGGGGAATAACTATTAAGATGCACCCGGTCAAGATGCAGTATAAAAATTACACCCTCAATCTGATAGACACTCCGGGGCACGTGGATTTTAATTATGAAGTTTCGAGAAGTTTGGCGGCGGTGGAGGGAGCGGTTTTGCTGGTTGACGCCACTAAAGGCATTCAAGCCCAAACTATCGGCAATCTTGAATTGGCTAGGCATCAGGGCTTGGTTATTATACCGGTGATAAATAAGATTGACATGCCCCAAGCCAGAATCGAAGAAACCGAAAGAGAAATTGCCGATTTGCTGAAAATCGATCCGTCGGAAATTTTAAGAGTTTCCGGCAAAGAGGGGACAAACGTGGAAAAAGTTTTAGAAGCCGTAGTCGCTAAAGTTCCTCCGCCAAAAAGTAGCGGAGGCCCGTCCTCCGCTACTTTACGGGCGCTGATTTTTGATTCAAAGTTTGACGCTTTTAAGGGAGTGATCGCTTTTGTCAGAGTTTTTGATGGCCAAATCAGGAAAGGAGACAATATTTATCTGATTCAGGGAAAAGCGTCAAGCGAAGTTAAAGAAGTCGGTATTTTTAAGCCCGAGCTTAGCTCGGTGGAATCATTGGGTTCTGGAGAAATAGGATATATAGCCACGGGCATCAAGGAATCCGGAAAAGTCAGAGTCGGCGACACTATCACCAATTTGCAGCCTCAAGATCTCAATTTTCAAGCCATAGAGGTCCTGCCCGGGTATAATGAGCCCCAGCCAAAAGTTTTTTTAAGCATTTATCCGGGAGATTCCAATAATTTTGAATTATTAAAAATAGGTTTGGAAAAATTGAAACTTACCGATGCTTCTTTGCAATTTAAGCCCGAATTCAAAGAAAGCTTGGGTAGGGGGTTCCAGTGCGGATTTTTGGGATTATTGCATGCCGAAATTGTTTCAGAACGCTTGAAAAGGGAATACGATTTAGAATTGGTTTTATCGGCTCCTTCGGTGTTGTATAAAATAACTGCTTCAGACAGCAAAGAAAGATTCGTTTATACCTCAGCAGATTGGCCGGAATCCGGAGTTTTAAGCGCTCAGGAACTTTGGGCCAAACTTCAGATTTTGACTCCTCTTGATTATCTGGGCCAGGCCATGGAATTGATAAAAAGCATAGAGTCCAAACATCAAAAGACTGATTATCTGGGGAATAAATCAGAATTGATTTACGAAACTCCTTTAAGGGAAATCATCACCAAGAATTTTTATGATAAGTTGAAAAGCGCCACCAAGGGTTTTGCTTCAATGGGCTATGAAATATTGGATTGGAGGCCGGCTAATTTGGTTAAGCTGGATATTTTAATCCTCGGGAAGAAAGAAGAGGCTCTTTCCAGGATTGTGCCAGAAAGAGAGGCCTATGCCGAAGGCAAGAAAATTGTTGAAAAATTGAAAGAAAATCTGCCCCCGCAGCTTTATTCCGTGCCGTTGCAGGCATCTATTGGCGGCAAAATCATCGCCAGGGAAACTATGCGGGCCAAAGGCAAAGATGTCATCGCTCCGCTTTACGGCGGAGACTATACAAGGAAGAAAAAACTTTTGGAAATCCAGAAGAAAGGCAAAAAGGAATTAAGAGCCAAGGCGCAAATCAGGATTCCTTCCCAAGTATTTATAGAAATGCTAAAGTAGTTTAGAGCAGGGGGGCTACAGTGAAGATTAACATGCTCAAAACCACTAAGCTTATCAGAGTAATCCAAACTATTTTCGCAACTTTTTCCATTTTCATATTATTTGCGTTTAACGTATGATACCAAAATACAAGAAAATAGAAAAGCATTCTTGGCAGAATATTTTTTTCTCTATTTTGCTTGGCTCTTTAATTCTTCTTGTGGTTGGATCGTTGTTTTTAGCTAATTTCAGAATGAGCCGGAAAAGAGCGATATTAAATTCTCAAATAGACCAGCTCAAGGAAGAGATACAGGTTATGCAAGAAAAAAAACAGCAGCTTGAAGCCCAAGTTTATCAATCAGGCCAGGCAGAATATTTAGAAAAAGAAGCCAGAGAGACCTTCAATCTTAAAAAGCCGGGCGAAGAAGTTGTAACTATTTTGCCTCAAAAAGAAGAGCCAAAGCAGGCAGAAAAGATTAAAAAATGGTGGGATCCTTTTAGTTGGTAGTGCGGGATTAGTATAGTGGTAATACACTTCCTTCCCAAGGAAGAGCTGCCGGTTCGATTCCGGTATCCCGCTTGCCGATGTAGCTCAGTGGTAGAGCAACTGTTTCGTAAACAGTAGGTCGTGGGTTCAAATCCCACCTTCGGCTTGACAAAAAATTTAAAGTGAATTAGAATAATTCTCAACAAGTAAAAGAAAGAGGAGGTGTCTGATTGTTTGGACTGCCGAAAAGAATTGTGATTTTCGA
>JACPLM010000042.1 GCA_016186525.1 Candidatus Nealsoniibacteriota bacterium
GTTCGGCAAGAAAACTAAGATAAAAGACGGCGTGCTTTACATCAAAAAAAAGGAACTTTTGGAAGCTGCCAAAGCAAATGACGAAAGACTCGCTTCGGTTCAAGCGCATATCGCCAGGCCCGGAGACAGCGTAAGGATAATACCGATAAAAGACGTTGTTGAGCCTAGATTAAAAACACCCGGAAACCTAACCCTGGCCCTGAAAGGAATATCGGTGATTACCTGCGGCCAGATTGTCGGTTTTCAGGAAGGACTTTTGGATATGTCCGGGCCCGGAGCTGAATATTCTTCTTTTTCCAAATTAACGAACATTGTCTTGGTTGTAAAAGCAACTAAAGGCATAACCCAGCACCAACATGAAGAAGCAATAAGATTACTGGGCCAAAGAGCGGCTGATTATCTCGGCCAAGCCGCAAAAGAAATCATTCCCGAAGATATAGAAGAATTCGCAGAACTGTCGCCGCACGAAGAAGATCGCGCCGGTTTGCCCAGAGTGGTTTACGTCTATATGCTCTTAATGCACGATACATATATTTACGGCAAAGATGCAAAAACAGAAAGATTTTTACCGGTAATTATCCAGCCCGCAGAAATCCTTAACGGAGCCATTGTTAGCGGAAACTGCGTTTCTGCCTGCGATAAAAACACTACTTATCACCACCAGAACAATCCCGTAATCAGAGAACTGTATAAAAAACATGGCAAAGAACTCAATTTTATCGGCGTCATTTTAACCAATGAATCAACTCAGCTTTCTGGAAAACAATGGTCGGCCGGACAAGTGATAAAATTCGCCGAGCATTTAAGAGCCCAAGGAGCTATAATCTCCAAGGAAGGATTTGGTAATCCCGATGCCGACTTGATGATGATTTGCTCTGGACTTGAAGAAAAAGGAATTAAAACCGTTTGCCTAACCGACGAATTCGCCGGATCAGACGGAGCATCGCAATCATTAGCCGATGCCCACGAAAAAGCCAATGCCGTGATTTCAACCGGAAACGCAAATCAGATAATTACTCTTCCTCCGATGAAAAAAATCATCGGAGATGACAGCGTTATCCAAAACCTTGCTGGCGGCTGCCCCAAAAGCCTGAAAGAAGACGGCGGTTTGGAAATAGAGCTGCAGGCAATTTTGGGAGCTACCAATCAGCTGGGATACGAAAAACTTTCAGCAGAGGAGACTTAATATGCCGGAAAGAAAATTCAGAATAGTCCATTATCTTAATCAGTTTTTCGGCGGAATCGGCGGAGAAGACAAAGCCGGAGCTCTTCCATTCTTAAAAGATGGCCCGATTGGCCCAGGGAACTTTCTCCAGAAAGCATTAGAAAATTCAACAGAAATCGCAGCTACTGTCATCTGCGGAGACAACTATTTCGCAGAAAACCAAGAAAAAGCCTGCAAAGAGTTGCTCCACTTGGTGGAGCAACTAAAGCCTGACGGATTTATTGCCGGTCCTGCTTTCAACGCCGGCAGATACGGACTTGCCTGCGGCAAGATTTGCGAGGAAGTGTCAAAGCAACTTAAAATTCCTGTAATTTCCGGGATGTATCCTGAAAATCCCGGCGCAGAAATGTATAAAAAGTCAGTTTATATAGTTAAGGCAAGAAAGAACGTAGCCGGCATGCAAGAGGCCGCAGCTGCAATGGCAAAACTAACGCTCAAACTCTTAAACGGCGAGGAATTGCAATCGCCGGAGATTGAAGGATATATCCCCAGAGAGATAAGGAAAAACTATTTTGCAGAAAAAACAGGCGCCCAAAGAGCCGTGGACATGCTTCTTAAAAAGATCGGTGGTCAATCATTCCAAACTGAATTTAAAATGCCTGTTTTTGATAAAGTCCAGCCATTGCCGCCGATTGAAGATTTATCAAAAATAAAAATCGCTCTGGTTACTTCAGGTGGAATCGTCCCGAAAGGAAACCCGGACCACATTGAATCTTCGTCAGCTTCCAAATTTGGAAAGTATGGCCTTGATGGGGAAAAGGTGACAGCGCACGGCGGATATGACCCGACATACGCCAATGAAAACCCAAACAGAGTCCTGCCCATTGATGTTATGCGGGAATTAGAAAAAGAAGGAATCATCAAACTGCACGACTTTTATTACGCTACCGTCGGTAACGGCACTTCGGTAGCCAATGCTAAAAAATTCGGACAGGCCATTGCCAAAGAATTAGCGAATAATGGAGTGCAAGCTGTTCTTATAACGTCCAACTGAGGGTCGTGCACGCGTTGCGGCGCAACGCTGGCGAAAGAACTAGAAAAGGCCGGAATCTTGACTGTCCATATTTGCGCCATTACCACAATTTCTCAAACAGTCGGAGCCCCAAGAATTGTTCCGGCAGTGGCTATTCCTCATCCTTTAGGCGATCCAAAACTTACTGAAAGCGAAGAAAAAGATTTGCGAAGAAAGATAGTTGAAAAAGCGTTAAAAGCCCTGCAAACTAAAGTTAAAAACCAAACAATTTTCTAAGCAACCTTCGGGTTGCTTTTTTCTTTAATCTCGGTTATATTCTTAAAGTAACCTGTTCTTTAAAAAGGAGGAAAAATGATTAAGGAAGTTGACAAAGACACTTTTGAAAAAGAAGTTCTGAAAGCGAAGAAAATTATTTTAGTTGATGTTTGGGGACCGAATTGCCATAACTGTCTGGCTCTGATGTCGGCCGTTGAAGAACTGGCAAAAAAATACTCCAAAAAATTGAAAGTAGTTAAAATGAATGTCGTTGGCAACAGGGTATTCTTGATGGGCCTGAAAGTCATGGGCCTGCCCACGATTATTTTCTATAAAAAGGGCCGGGAAGTAAAAAGATTGACGGGAATAATAACCAAAGAAATTCTTGAAAAAGCAGTGGAGGAATTAATATGAAGCCGGTAATTAAAGGCAGCGCCTATGTTTTGGCGCATGTGCCCGATCTTGTCAGATACGGATCTAAGCCCTATAGGGAAATAGAAAAAGACCCTAATCTTCTGCCTAAGATTGAAAAAAACCTGAGGAGATTCCTTGATGTCGTGGCTTACCCGCCCAACCAGGTTTTTATTGGAAATTTAACGCCCGATGAATTAAGGAATATTCCCCAGCCGTGGTTTGAAAATAAATTGTTTTCAGCTTCTTCTTGCGGAAACTTTGGTGAAATTGTAGGAGAGAATAATTTTTACGGCGTTCTTAAATTAGCCGATGCTAATGGATATGATTTGGTCTGGATAGAAAACAAATTTCTTTCTGATATTAAAAAATTCGGCATAAATATTTTCTTTGACGAACAATCATCTCAAAAAATGGGCGAGGGAAAGACAATTGCAGAAATCCAAGAAAAATTGGCGTTAGGGCCGAGAATGGCTCTTCCTCTTTTCCATAATGAAAAACTGATAGGTTGCTTTAACCGATCGCAAGACCCCCACGCCCAAGAGGATGAGGCATTAGGGCCGCATCCCTTAATGGAAGGACTCGCCGCCAAAGCTTCGGGAGCCTTAGCCCTAAAGCATCTTATAGAAAAGCTAAAAATGTCTCCTGAAGAAATTGATTTTATTATCAGCTGCTCTGAAGAAGCTGTGGGAGACAGATATAACCGCGGCGGAGGAAGCTTGGCTAAAGCCATAGGAGAAATGTGCGGCTGCATTAACGCCACTGGTCCAGACATTAAAGCTTTCTGCGTAAGCCCTATTTACGCCATTATTGTGGCTGCCAGCTTGGTAAAAGCCGGGGTCTTTAAAAAAGTGGCGGTTGTCGGCGGAGGCTGCTTGGCTAAACTGGGAATGAAATTCCAGGGGCATTTAGAATCAGGATATCCGATCATAGAAGATACGCTCGGAGCTGCGGCTTTTCTTATCGCTTCTGACGACCGCAAAAGCCCGATTATCCGGCTTGATGCTATCGGAAAAAATAATATAAAAAATTCAGCCAGGCAGGAAGACGTAACGAGAGCGGTGGTCTTGGAACCCTTAAAGAAACTTGGAAAAAGAATAATTGATATTGATAAATACGCTGTCCAACTGGAAAATCCAGAAATTACCGTGCCTTCAAAAACAGGCGACGTTCCAAAGAAAAATTACGATATGATTGCCGGCTTAGCGGTTTTAAACAAGGAAATAACTCCTCAAGAAATGGCGGAGTTTGTAAAAATCCGCGGTATGCCCGGATTCGCGCCCACGCAGGGCCATATCCCAGCTGCTGTTCCTTATTTGGGACACGCCATAGAGGCCATTAAAAACGGCGGGATAAAAAACGCCATGTTTATAGCTAGGGGCAGCCTATTCCTAGGAAGAATGTCTCAATTACACGACGGAATGTCGTTTATTATTGAAAAAAATCCAAAACAAAAGGAGGCGAAGAAATGCTTAAGGAAAAAAAGGCCATAATCTTTGGAGAAAGAGATGAAATCCCGGGGCTTTCCATTGAGGAATGCCTTAAAGCCGCCGGAGTAAAACAAGAAGATATTGTCTTCTCTCTGACAGAATGTTTTGTCTGAACAGCGGCGGGAGCCATGAGTCTGGAATATCAAAAGAGCGTCAAGGAACTGGCCGAAAAATACGGCCCGGAGAATCTGGTTGTGGTGTTGGGGTTCTTGGACGAAGAACTCGTGGAAATATACGCCACAACGCTCACCCTTGGCGATCCCAGTTATTCCGGCTCATTGGCAGGAGTCGCGTTGCGACTCAAAGTTTACCATATTCTTGAACCGGAGGTAAAAGACCAAATCCCTGAAGTTGTTTATCAAGAGCAGATGGGTTTGGCGGAAATCACTACCGGCCAAGAAAAAATAAAAAAAATCAGCAAGATGCTGAAGGAGATAAGAGAAAAGTGAAATCAAAAGCCGTCCTAAAGGATGGCTTTTTTATTCTAAAGCGCTAACAATTAAGTCGGTTATATCGATATTAGCCTCTTTTTTATTAATAGTGTTGGTGAAATATAATTTTGCAAATGTGCTTTTTATTCTCTGAATGCCTTGATCTAGCACTCCGTGAGTAATCAAAGCAGTAATCTCTTTGGCATCCGACTGTTTTGCAAATTCGTAAAATTTAGCCAAAGTGCCGCCGGTTCCGATAATATCATCAACAACCGCGATGTTTTTGCCAGCCATTGCTATTTTTGACGAAAAAGATTTCACCTCAAAAGAGTTAACTCTTTTTTTATCCAATCCGGCAATACCGGTTCTTCTTTTTCCGCCCTTATCCGGCGTAAGCAATAAAAGATCTTTTCTGAAGTCTTCTTTTATTTTTTGAGTCAAAAAAGATACGGCCGAGATGTTCATTATGGGATATTTCTTTATCCAACCCATTTCCCCGAAATGCGGATCGATGATATAAATTTTTTTTACTTTATAATAATCGACTAATTTTTTAATCAAATTTTCGGCGGCGCATGTTTCTCCCGCTTCAAATATTTTATCCTGCCGGCCGTAAGGAAAATAGGTAAAAAACACTGCGGGTTTTATTCTCCAATCTTTCAGAACTTGCAGAATCAGCTCCAATTCAATCAAGCCGTCGTTGGGATTGGGCATGCCCGAATGCAAAATGGTTACCTCTCCGCCCCCAAAGCCGCTGACTCCAGATATTTTTATATAAACCTCTCCGTCGGGGAAAAAACGCCTGCCTTCTTTATTCTTTTCTGGACAAATTAATTCAAAATCTTTCCCTTTTTTTATAAGATTCTCCGCCAAATGCTCTACGGTTGATGTTAAAATTAGATATTTTTTCACCAATATTTTAATAAGGAAATTATTTTTTGCCCCTTAAGGGCCTTTCTTCCTTTTAAATAAGTTAATTCTATGAGAAATTCAATCCCTATAATTTTCCCTTTGAGTTTTTTGACTAAATCAATGGTGGCTTTCACGGTTCCGCCGGTAGCCAAAACGTCGTCTATGACGACAACTTTTTCTCCTGGTAAAATAGCATCCTCGTGCATTTCAAGGACATCGCTGGCATACTCAAGGGAATATTCCTTAGAAACTGTTTTAGCCGGGAGTTTGCCTTTTTTCCTGACAATCGCTAACCCCGCCTTCAATTTATAAGCTAAAGCTGAAGCCAATAAAAAGCCCCTGGCATCAATGCCGACAATTTTATCAACTTTCTTTTTTAAATATGGCTGAGCCAGCCGATCTATCATTCGGCTAAAAAGATTCTTGTCTTGGAGCAAGGGAGTAATATCTTTAAAATTAACTCCTTTGTGCGGCCAGTTCGGGATTTCCCTAATTTTGGATTTAAAATTTGGCATTTTTTAAGGCCTCCTTGCAGAAACAACTCCTTTTTTCCTTAATCTTTGGAATTGAGACTTTAAGCAAGTTTTTTATTTTTTCTATGTTTGCTCCCATGGTTTTTAGTATCTCATTTAAATCCACCGGATGCTCTTGCCAGCAGTCATAATCCGTTGCCATAGCCAAACATACATAACAAATTTCAAACTCTCTGGCCAAATTTACTTCCGGCACCAGAGTCATTCCGATAATGTCTGAAAAATTTCTGAAAAATTTAGATTCGGCTCTGGTGGAAAACCTTGGCCCCTCAATGCACCAATAGGTGCCCTGCTTATGAACCGAAATCTTTAATTTTTGCGCCTCTTTATAAAATAAATTCCTTAATTCCGGGCAAAATGGATCGGCCAAAGAAACATGGGTTACCTGCCCGCCATCATAAAAAGTGTAATCCCTTTTTTTAGTGAAATCAATAAACTGGTCGCAGATAACAATATCTCCCGGTTTAAAACTTTTTTGCAGAGAGCCCACTGCCGAAATGCCGATAACTCTTTCAATCCCTAATTTTTTTAAAGCCCAGAGGTTGGCTTTTGAATTTACTTTATGGGGCGGAATGCTGTGATTCTTACCGTGCCTAGACAAAAAAGCAACCATTTTGCCGGAAAAATTACCAATAATAATTGGCGATGACGGATAACCAAAAGGAGTTTTAATTTTAACTTCTTTTATTTTTTTGAAAAGTTTAGGATCTTCCAATCCGCTTCCGCCGATAATAGCAATTTTAGGATTAGATTTTGAAGAGTTTTTGAGCATTTTGAGTACTAATCTCTGTTAATTCTTCGTAACTGATATTTTTTATTTTAGCAATTTTTTCAGCCACATATTTTACATAAATCGGCTCATTCCTGCCTTCCATCGGCAAGGGCGTTAAATACGGGCAATCGGTTTCAAGTAAAATTTTATCTAAAGGCGCCTTACTGATAACATCGTCAAGATTCATCTTGAAAATTATCCCATTAAAACCTAAGTAAAAACCCATATCCATATATTTTTGCGCCTGTTCCCAACTTCCGGTAAAGCAATGGATTGTCCCTTTAAGTTTATTAGCTTTTAATTTATATTTTAAAAGTTGCAATAAATTATCGTGAGCCATCCGGCAATGAAGAAGAACTGGCAAATCCAACTCCTTGGCCAAATCTATCTGCTGGAAAAGGACTCCTGCCTGTTTTTCTTTAAATAATCCTGCCTTAGTTTTGCTCTTTGGTTTCCAGTAATAATCCAAGCCAATTTCACCGATGGCGACTACCTTGGGAGATTGGGCTAATTTTTTGTATTGCTCATAATCAAAACTTTCTTCAATTGTCGGAAATTGAATTTCCTCTATGTCATTTTTCATCTTCACTAAACCTGTTTCTAAATGAATGGGGTGCAAACCGATTGCGGCGTAAACTCCTTTCTCGTACTTTTCGGCCATTTCCACTGCTCTTTTGCTGGTAGAATACTGCGAACCGATATTTATCATCCATACATTTTCAGCCAAAGCCCTCCGAATCACCTCCTCGGAATCGTTTTTATAGGCATTAAAATTTACGTGAGCGTGAGTATCAATAAGCATTACAAATTCATTTTAACAATTTTTGAAAAAAAGAAAAGCGGTCCATTAAGCGGACCGCTCTTTAAATTCAATTCCTAAAGTCACGATTTGGAATGGTTTTATCGAAAACGAGATGCCATTCCCTGTTAACTCCAAATGATCTTGAATTTTCTCCTCAAGATTCAATAAATAAGCGTTGACAATATCTTTTGCGAATTTAATTTCGGCTTTTTGCGCCTCCGACTCAAGGCTGAAAACCCTCAAAACCAACCATTCTTTTTCTTCTGCCTTTTTTATAGCCGAAACAATCAAACCCTCCGGCTTTATTTCTAAAAATGAAAGTTCTTTCGGCAAAGATCCTTTTTGCTGGCAGGTCGCAAGACCTAAAAGTTTGACGTTGTGATTATAAGCTTCCTGCCAAATCCTATTTTTCTGCCAATCGCCTCCATGCAAAAATAAAGAGTAACGAAATTCTTGCAATCCTTGGCATTGGGCTTCCGGGGTTGCTATTGAAGGACCGGCATGGCCTCGTCTGGTTGAAAAATCATCCCTGCTCAACCAGCCAACGCAACGAAGAAGTGTTAGGGCAAGACATATTCCGTCCTTTTCGGGAATTGCCTCGCATTCAGGCAATCCTTTATTCATCAAAGTCAGCCCCTTTTCCTCATCGCTGACGCTCGCAAAAGACTGTTGGGGATAAGTGGGACATGGCGCCTCAACCGAACTTTCAGCCGGAGGAAAACCAACTTTTCTTTTTAC
>JACPLM010000033.1 GCA_016186525.1 Candidatus Nealsoniibacteriota bacterium
AAAAGAGCAGAGGAGCATGCTGGAGAAAGAGATGCGTCTCCGGAAAATATACCCATAGTCGAAGAGCCGTTAGCTCCAGTGAACGAAGAAGCAGAGGAAGAAATCAACGTAAAAGATATCCCGTTATAAATCATAAAAACATATAAACATTTAAGCATAAAAACATTATGTTTATATATTTAGATGTTTGATGAAAAAAATGAATTGTTTTTTTTGCCAAAAAAATATTCAAGGCGCCGATTATAAAGACATTAAAACGCTAAAGCGTTTTATTTCGGGTTTGGGCAAAATCAGGCCAAGAAAAAGGACTGGAACCTGTTCCAGCCATCAAAGAAAATTAGCTAAAGCCATTAAGAGAGCAAGGCAGTTAGGATTGGTTCCCAACGTTCAAAAATAACTGTTCCCTGATTTTCTTTGCCAAGCTTGGATTCTCTTTCAGGAATTTTTTAGAGGCGTCTGTCCCTTGTCCGAGTTTTACATCTTCAAACTGGAGCCAGCTTCCAGCTTTTTTTATTATCCCCTGCTTTATGCCGGTATTCACAATATCGGCAAGGTATGAAATCCCTTCATTGTAATAAATATTGAATTCGGCTATTTTAAAAGGAGCCGCCACTTTATTCTTAACGATTTTAGCCCTTACAGTTGAACCGATAATTTGATCTCCTTGTTTTATTTGGGCTATCCTCCTTAAATCAATTCTGACGGAGGCATAAAATTTAAGGGCCAATCCCCCAGAGGTAGTTTCGGGATTGCCAAACATCACGCCAATTTTCATCCTGATTTGATTCAAAAAAATTATCGAAGTTTTGCTTTTAGCCACAACGCTGGCTAATTTCCTTAAAGCCTGGGACATCAGCCGCGCCTGAACGCCTATTGAGGCGTCCCCTATCTCTCCGGCTATCTCGCTTTTAGGAGTCAGGGCAGCCACTGAATCAACTACGATAACATCAACAGAACCGGACCTGACTAATGTTTCCAAAATTTGGAGAGCCTGTTCTCCGGAATCTGGCTGCGATATTAAAAGATTTTCAACCCTTACTCCTATTTTTTGGGCATAATCAGGGTCCAAAGCGTGCTCTGCATCAACAAAAGCAGCCACCCCGCCTTTCTTTTGAGCTTCAGCGCAAATATGCAAAGCTAAAGTGCTTTTGCCCGAGGATTCGGGGCCAAAAACCTCTATTATTCTGCCCCTGGGAACTCCTCCTACGCCCAAAGCCAAATCAAGAGAAACAGACCCTGTGGGAATAACGTCAACATCAACAGCCCTTACGTCTTTTAAAGACATTATGGCTCCTTCGCCGAATTTCTGCCTGATTTCATCTATAGCTTCTTGAAGATCGGCATTAACCTTATTTTCTGTTTGCGATTTTTTTTGTTTTGTCATATTAATAATGTTAGCATTGAAATTTTCAATTATCAATTTTCAATTTTCAATAAATGTCACAATTTATACTTTTTTCCAACCTTCTTCGTTTATTGTATTTTCTGTTTCAACTGCAGTTTGAGCAAGCGGTTCCTCTCCCATACTGATTAAAATTTCCCTGGGCTTTGCTCCTTCGCCGGGGCCCACGACGCCTTTTTCCTCTAACATATCAATTAGCCGAGCTGCTCTGGCGTAGCCCACTCTCAAGCGCCTTTGCAATAAAGAAGCTGATGCCTTTCTGGCTTCAACCACCAATTTTTTTGCCTCGTCAAAAAGAGGGTCGTCGGCTCCGGGCATAAAATCAAATCCCTCTCCTCCTCCGTCCAAACTTTTTTCCAATTCCTGATTAAGGTCAACTGGCTGCTCGCTTGCCTCTGTCTGGTCTTTTATATATTTGGCCACTTTTTTGACTTCCTTGTCTGAAACGTAAGCTCCCTGAATCCTGCGGGCTTTGGAAATTTCAGCTGAAACAAAGAGCATGTCTCCCGAACCCAAAAGTTTTTCAGCGCCTGCCATATCTAAAACAGTCCTGGAATCAACCTGGGAAGCAACCTGAAAAGTGATCCTGGAAGTGACATTGGCTTTGATCAAACCGGTGATAACTTCCACTGACGGCCTTTGGGTAGCCAAAATCAAATGAATTCCTACGGCCCTGGCCATTTGAGCCAGCCTGACGATGCCTGCTTCCATATCTCTGCCGCGGGCTGCCATTAAATCTGCCAATTCATCAATCACTAAAACAATATAGGGCAAAGGAGGCTGTTCCTCTTTAAGCATGACTTCGTTATAAGATAAAATATCTCTGGCGTGTTTGGCAGCTAAAATTTCGAATCTTCTTTCCATTTCCGAAATCAGCCATTTTAAGGCATTAACTGATTTCTGGGCGTCCTGAATTACCGGAGTCAAAAGATGGGGAAGGTCGTTGTATATATGAAATTCCACCCTTTTAGGGTCGATTAAAATAAGCCGCAAAGTTTCCGGTGAATTCTGGTAAAGCAGGCTTAAAATAATGCTGTTCAAGCAGACTGTTTTGCCTGTGCCGGTGGAACCTGCCACCAAAAGATGCGGCATGCGTCCTAAATCAGCGAAAACCGGATTTGCCGCAACATCTCTTCCTAAGGCCAAGGTAAGATTGGAAACGGAATTTTGAAAACTTGGATGTTCGAATAGATTTCTTAAACGAACTGTGGTTCTGATTCTATTGGGCAGCTCGATGCCGACTAAAGGCCTCCCCGGAATAGGGGCTTCAATCCTGATGGGATGAGCAGCCAGAGCCAATGATAAATCAGAAGATAAGGTGGTAATTTTGGAAAGCTTTACGCCTTCAGCCGGCTTTAAGGTGTATTGCGTTACGGTGGGTCCGATATTAACTTCTGACATTTCTACCTGAATATCAAAGTTTTGAAGAGTTCTCTTGATAATGGCTGAATTTATTCTTATGTCTCCGGCAGCCGGAACTCCCTTGTCTGATTCTAATAAATCAGCTGTGGGGAGATTGTAATTCTTTAAAAGTCTGGATTCAATCGGCTTTGTTTTCAAGTCGATAACAGGGACTTGGGCTTGCGGAATAGGCATGATTGGCGGCAGAGCTTCTATTGATTTTACTTTAAACTTTGGGCCGAAGATTTTCTTAATAACCGACGGTTTGCCTTCCTTGTCTTCTGCTGAAGCGCGAAGTTCAAAGCCTGGTTTTTCCGCTGGTTTGTGTAAAAACTGCCAAAAGATTACAGCTCCGGTTATCATCAAAGCCCCAAAGATAAGCTGGGCGACTAATTTGCTAAAAACTTTCAAAATGGGCCAGGCAGCCAAAAACCCCACGGCGCCTCCCTGCCTATTGCCTTGAAAAGTTTCAAGGATGCCGCTTACACCTATGGTTAAAAGAATGATTGCCAAAATAACCGGCCATTTATTCTTGCTCTTCAAGCTGAAGAATGCCACTCCCCCCAAAAGAAAAAGCATTGGCAACACAAAAACGGCTTTACCTAAAATAAAAGTTGATCCCTTCATAAATATTCTTCCTCCTCCTCCGGCTAAGCCAAAAAAAGATAAAGCGATAATCAAAGCCGCCAAAAGCAATACCACGCCCCAGATTAAACGCCGGGTTTCTTCGGGTAAATAAAAGCGACTTGGCCCTCCGCGTTTCTCTCTATTTTTTAATTTTCCGCCCGAGGCGGATCGGCCTTGGGCCGATTTCTTTTTAACCATTGCTTTATATTATCATATTTCGCTTCGTTTTAACAGCTATTTAGTTGCTCCACTTAGTGGAGCAACTGCCTAAAGTCTAATCTTCTAGGACTAAATGAGTGATTTCCTGGTATTTCTTATCTAATAAAATCTGCTTAACAAAATCTCGATATTTTTCTGGCGTTGGAAATATTTCTCCTAATATGCCCTTATCAATAATAATTGAGCCCCTTTTACCGGAGTATTCTTGATGGGTGGTCCAAAGACATTCGTCTGCAGTTTTTATTACTGCCCCCATATCTTTAATTCCCTCTTCTTTAAGCTTTGGTTCTACCAGCTGTCCGGGATTTATCACATTAATATAAACCAAAAGATACTGCAGATAAATTTCATTTTCTACTAATACCGCTTTGAATGGACCCTCGAACAAACTTCCTGAACGTTGATATTTTTTATTAAAATAATGAGCGTAACCATTACCAAATTTATGCATAAACTTGCTGATCCCTCCCTTACATAATTCTTCTACTAGTAGATGGTAATGATTGGGCATTAAAGAATATGCTAAAATGCGCACCAAAGGACTTCTTCCTTCTTTTATTACATAATCTTTTAATATTTTAAGATTTACTTCACCACGATTTTTCTCTATCTGCCAAAGAATATTACTGGAATTTTTCTCATCATTAAAGAGGCACAAACCTTGAAGGCAACGCCATTTATCAATGTCCTCTAAAAAAATGTCTCTCTTGTCCACTCCACGATTATAAATATGATAAATATTATTTGGCTCAAATTTTACTTTTCTCATGTATAGTATTTAGTTGCTCCACTTAGTTGCTCCACCAGGTGGAGCAACTACTGTGATCTCTCGTCCAATCTCTTGCGATCTTATTTATATTTTTATAAATTTATATGTGTAGGCAAAAACTGACGTATTATTGTTAACTTTATGGGCGGGATTATGACGCCTAAATGCTTTTATAAGCTCTTGTCTGTTTTTATATGTTTTATAATGAGCTTTATCCTTTAAGTCTATCTGCCCGACAGTTGTTGTGATGACTTTTGTTATTTTTCCAAATCCAAAGATTTCTTCTGTCTGACTATTTTCAAAAGCTACAATATCACCCTTTTTTAATTTATGGTCTCGCAGTCTCCAAGTGCTTATTTTCCCATCAAAAACTTGCGGCACGACACTCTCGTGAAATCCCATTTTGGGCAAATAATTTTTTTTATCGATTAGCTTCGCCATATTCTTATCCTACCAAAAAATCGCCCAGCGGGTAAAGCCTGTGGGCGATTCTTTGGTGCTCCGTTAGTTGCTCCACTTGGTGGAGCAACTGCCCTATTGTTCGCGGAAGCCGGTGCCGGCGGGAATAAGTTTTCCGATAATGACGTTTTCTTTGAGGCCTCTTAGTTTATCTTCCTGGCCCTCAATAGCAGCCCTAATCAAAACTCTTGACGTTTCCTGGAAGGAAGCAGCCGAAAGGAAACTGTCTGTAGTCAAAGCAACCTTTGAGATTCCAAGCAAAATAGTCTGAACGGTAGCCAGCTGTTTTTTCTCTTTTTTAAGTTTAGTATTTTCCTCAATAACTGTTGATCTTTCCACAACTTGGCCGTTATTAAACGGGCTGTCTCCTGAATCTTTTATCCTTACCCTTGAGAACATTTGGCGGACAATGACTTCCAAATGCTTATCGTGAATAACCGCTCCCTGGGAAGCATAAATTTTTTGAATCTCCTTTACTATATATTTCTGGGTTTCTTCTTTGTTCAAAATCTTAAATAGCTCTTTTAAGTCCAAATTGCCCTCGCAAAGCTGCTGGCCCATTTTCACTTCCTTGCCCTGCTCTACCCAAATTGCTTTCTTCGGAGGAATCTGATATTCAATAATCTCTCCGTCTTTCTTGGGTTTAGATTTGGTTTTGCCTGCTTGAGCATCAGCTGAAGCGGAAACTTTAATCTTAATAATTCTGTCGGGAGTTATTTCCGCCACTTTGCCGTCTACTTGGGAAATTACCGCTTTGCCCACAGGAACTCTGCATTCAAAAATTTCTTCTACCCGCGGAAGGCCCTGCGTGATATCCCCTCCTTCGGCAACGCCGCCTGTATGAAAAGTACGCATTGTTAATTGAGTTCCCGGCTCGCCGATAGCTTGAGCGGCAACAATTCCTGCGGTCTGGCCTATTTTAATCAATTGGTTGGTTCCCAAATCCAAGCCGTAGCATTTCTGGCAAATTCCCCGAACAGCTTTGCAGCTTAAAGGAGACCTGACTCTTAATTTTTCTGTGCCAGAACTGATAACTTTATTTGCCGTCTTTAAATCAATGGCGTCTCCGGCTTTGCAAATTCCCTTAATATCTTCCAAACTGATTCTTCCAAGAATCTTATAAAGAAAATTTTGGCCGAGCGCTTCAGCGTCTTCCTTAAGAAGCGCAATTCCTTTTTGGTCGTTGCAGTCATGCTTGGTAATAATCATTTCATGGGCAACATCAACGAGCCTGCGGGTAAGATAGCCTGCGGCCGAAGTGCGCAAAGCGGTGTCAGCGGTACCTTTTCTGGCGCCGTGGGTGGAAATGAAATACTCCAAAACATCGAACCCTTCTTTAAAAGAAGATTTCACGGGCAGTTCAAGAATGGCGCCGGCAGGATTGGTAACCAAGCCCTTCATGCCGGTCATTTGGACTACCTGGGACCACGTGCCTCTGGCTCCGGAATCAATAATAGAAATGACAGAACCTAAAGGAGGCAAGGTTTGAGTAACTTTTTTTTCAATTTCAGCTTTGGCTTTTTGCCAAATGGCTATGGCCTGGGCGGTTTTTTCTTCCTGGGAAAGCAAGCCCTTTTTATAGTGCTCTTCCGCCGTTTCAATTAATTTTTGGGCTTCGGAAATTATTCTTCCTTTTTCCGGAGGAACAATCAAATCATCCATGCCCCAGGTGATGCCTGAGGTGGTGGAATGCTCAAAGCCGAGATTCTTCATTTTGTCCAAAACAGATTCCACCATTTCTCCAGTGTAATTATCAATCAAATCAGCGACCAATCTTTCTATTTTCTTGGAATTCATATCTTCGTTTTGGAAAGCGTAATCTCGCGGAAGAGTGTTATTGAAAAGGACGCGGCCTACAGAAGTATCAATCAATTGATCGTGAATTCTTACTTTGATTTTAGCCCTAAGGTCGACAATGCCCGTGTCTGCAGCTAAAATAGCTTCATTTTTAGAGCCGAAAATTTTTCCCTCTCCCTTGCGGCCGTCAACCATCTTAGTCAGCCAATAGCAGCCCAAAATAATGTCTCTGACGGGATTGATAATCGGAGAGCCGGTAGCCGGTTTGAGCAAATTAAGGGTTGAAAGCATGATTTCCCCTGCCTCTTTTTGCGCTTCCTCGGACAATGGCAAGTGAACAGCCATCTGGTCGCCGTCAAAATCAGCATTAAATGCCTTGCAGACCAAAGGATGTATTTTGATTGATTCGCCCTCCACCAAAACCGGCTGGAAGGCCTGTATGCCCAGCCTATGAAGAGTGGGAGCTCTGTTCAATAAAACAAACTTGCTCTTGACTATCTCTTCCAAGATGGCCCAAACTTCGGGCGGCGCATCTTCAATCAGCCTTGAAGCGCCTCTGACGTTATAGGCCAATTCCTGGTCTAAAATTCTCTTGATAACAAACGGCTTGAATAACTCCAACGCCATTTTTTTAGGGATGCCGCACTGATGCAGCCTTAACTCAGGCCCCACCACGATCACCGACCTGCCGGAATAATCAACTCTTTTTCCCAAAAGATTCTGCCTGAACCTTCCCTGTTTTCCTTTAAGTATATCGGCCAAAGATTTTAAAAGCCGCTTGCCCCCGGTAGTGGCCATGGTTGTTTGGCCCTTCCTCATGCCATTGTCGATCAAAGCGTCAACGGCCTCTTGCAGCATTCTCTTTTCGTTCCTGACAATGACTTCCGGAGCATTAATTTCCAATAAATATTTAAGGCGGTTATTCCTATTGATAACTCTTCTGTAGAGGTCGTTTAGATCCGAGGAGGCGTACCTTCCGCCGTCTAACTGAACCATCGGCCTCAAATCGGGAGGCAAAATAGGCAGCATAGTTAAAAACATCCACTCGGGCTTAACGCCAACTTTCAGCATTCCCTTGAGGATTCTCAATCTCCTTAAATTTTTTCTGCGATTAGCAGGCGAATCGCTTTCCTGCTCTTTACCTAACTGATCAATAGCTTTCTTCAAATCCATTCCCTGGAAAATCTTCTTAAGAGTTTCAGCTCCTGTTCCGGCTTCAAAAACCTCGCCGTATTTCAAAGAAAAAGAATGATGCTCCACTTCGGAAAGCACTCGCATTACCTTTAAAGAATTAACTTCTTCCACTACTTTGTCTCTCGCTGCTTTCAGCTCTTTAATTTCTGATTTTGAAGTTTGAGATTTGGATTTACTCTTGAATTCTCTGTCTATCTCCTCTAAAACTTTCTTTTTGGCATCTTCGTCAACTTTGATGACGATATAATTTGCAAAATAAATTATTTTTTCCAGCTGCTGCATGGGAATATCAAAAACCAAACCCATGCGGGAAGGCACTCCCCTTAAAAACCAAATATGCGAGCATGGCGTGGCTAATTTAATATGCCCCATCCTTTCTCTTCTAACGGAGGATTTTGTCACCTCAACTCCGCATTTATCGCAAACAACCCCCTTATACCTGATCTTTCTGTATTTTCCGCAGTAGCACTCGTAATCTTTTTCCGGGCCGAATATTTTCTCGCAAAACAAACCGTCTTTTTCAGGTTTTTGAGTCCTGTAATTAATTGTTTCGGGCTTGGTCACTTCGCCGTGAGACCAATGCAAAATCTCCTCGGGCGAGGCAAGTTTAATGCGAATTGATTCTAAATCTGTTACGCGCATAAAATATAAAATTTAGACTATTTAATTTCTTCTTCCCTTTGCTTCTCTTTTACTTCCACGGCCAACCCCATGGATTTGAGCTCTGCCACCAGCAAATTAAACGACGCCGGCACTCCGGGATTCCTAATCGGGTCTCCTTTTAAAATGGCTTCGTAAGTTGCCGCTCTTCCCGGCACATCGTCTGATTTTATAGTCAGCATTTCCTGCAGAGTGTAAGCGGATCCGTATCCCTCCAAGGCCCAAACTTCCATTTCTCCGAATCTCTGGCCGCCGAATTGGGCTTTTCCGCCCAAAGGCTGCTGGGTGATCAAAGAATAGGGGCCGATTGATCTCATATGGATTTTGTCTTCAACCATATGGACCAGCTTCATCATATAAATGAGGCCTACGGTAATTTTCTCCGGCAGAGGCAGGCCGGTTCTTCCATCGTAAAGAATAATCTTGCCGTCTTCGGGCAATCCGGCTTTCACGAGTTCTGCCTTAATATCTTCTTCTGTGGCTCCTGATAAAGCCGGGGTGACAGCTATGTATCCTAATTTTTTAGCGGCCCAGCCCAAATGAGTTTCCAAAATTTGGCCGATGTTCATTCTGGAAGCCACGCTTAATGGATTAATGATAATATCAATCGGGGTGCCGTCTGCCATAAAGGGCATTTCTTCTTCGGGGCGAATCATTGAAACCACCCCTTTATTCCCGTGGCGTCCGGCTAATTTATCTCCGGCTTTTACTTTTCGCATTTGAGCTATCTCCACTTGGATTCTTTTAATGATGCCCGGCTCCAGCTTATGGCCCTTTTCTCTTGAAAAAATCTTCACATTGGTCACTCTGCCTCTTTTGCCGTGCTCCATTGAAAGCGAAGCGTCTTTTACTTCTCTGGCTTTCTCGCCGAAAATAGCTCTTAATAATCTTTCTTCAGCCGTTAAATCAGCTTCGCCCTTAGGAGATATTTTGCCAACCAAAATATCATTGGGGCCCACTTCAGCTCCAATTCTGACAATTCCCTCTTCGTCCAAATCTTTTAATTTTTCTTCTCCGACGTTTGGAATATCAGCTGTCGTCAATTCGGGTCCCAGCTTTGTATCCCTGACATCGCAGAAAAAATCTTCAATATGAATTGAGGTGAAAGTATCGTCTTTAACTAATTTTTCTGAAATTACGATGGCGTCTTCAAAATTGCCTCCTCTCCAGGGCATAAAAGCCACCAAAACATTTTTGCCTAAAGCCAGGTGGCCTTTATCAATTGCTCCTCCGTCGGCAATCACTTCGCCTTTTTTAATTTTTTGGCCTTTCTCAACTCTCGGCTTTTGATGAAAGCAGGTATATTGGTTGGTTCTGATAAAATTATTTAAAAAATATTCTCTTTTGCCGATTTTAATATGGCTGGCGTCCGCTTCAGAAACAATCCCCTCTTCTTCGGCAATAACCGCCTGGCCGGAATCCCTGGCCACTCTCTCTTCGGAACCCGTGCAAACCAAAGGAATTTCCGGCTTGATTAAGGGGACTCCCTGCCTCTGCATATTAGAACCCATAAGAGCCCTGTTGGCATCGTCATTGCGCAAAAATGGAATAAGGGAAGTAGCCAAAGAAATGCATTGCTCGGGAGCTACATCAATAAAATCAATTTCTTCTTTTTCAATCATCCCCGGCTCTCCTTTCAATCTGGCTGAAACTTTATCTGAAATAATCTTTCCTTTTTCGTCAATTTGAGCTCCGCCAGTGGCAATGTTGTATTGCTCTTCCGCGTAAGCTGACAAATAATGAATTTCAGAAGTCACTTTTCCTTTATCTACTTTAAAATACGGGGTCTCAATAAAACCGTATTCATTGACTCTTGCATAGCCGGCCAAGTGGCCTACCAAACCGATGTTGGGCCCTTCCGGAGTTTGAATGGGGCAAATCCTGCCATAATGGGAAGGCTGAACATCCCTAACTTCAAAACCAGCCCTTTCTCTAGTAAGGCCTCCGGGCCCCGTTGCCGACAATCTGCGTTTGTGCTCCAGCTCGGCTAAGGGGTTTTCGTTGTCCATAAATTGGGAGAGCTGGGACGAAGTGAAGAATTCTTTGACTACCGCCATAACCGGCCTGGAATTAATCAATTGCGAAGGAGCCAAAGTGGCAATATCCAAAGTAGACATCCTGTCTTTGATATTTCTTTCCATGCGCATAAAACCGACTCGCATTCTATTCTGCAAAAGCTCGGTTAATGTTCTCACCCTTCTGTTGCCCAAGTGGTCAATCTGGTCGGGTTGGGAACCTGGCGTATTATTGAGCCGGATAATTTCCCTTATGACCGCAATAACATCTTCGGGCTTCAAAACCCTGTCTTGCACGGTTACTTCGTCGCTTTTCGTTTTTTGTTTAGTATTTTTTGTTAGTTCCGGCAGTCTCTGCCATGTTTTCCATCTTCCAACTTTAGACAAATCATACCTTTCAAAATTGAAAAACATATTGCTGATCAGCTCTTTGGCAGTATCCGAAGTAGCCAAGTCCCCCGGCCTCAAACGCCTGTAAATCTCCACCACGGCATCTGCCTGATTTTTGGCTGGATCTTTCTTGATTGTTTCCTGGATATATTTAACATCTTTGTCATTATCGACATCCTGGAAAATTTCTTTGATTGCGTTGTCATTGTCAATGCCAAACGCCCTCAATAAGGTAGTGGCTGAAACTTTCCTTTTTCTGTCAATTTTTACTCCGATAAAGCCAGACGCCTCCGACTCAAATTCCAGCCAAGCCCCCCTGTTCGGTATGATTTTGGCGCCAAAATAATTGCGGCCGCCAGACGCTCTCGCCGTAATAAAGGCGCCGGGAGATCTGATTAACTGGCAAATAGCCACTCTCTCCACTCCGTTCATAATAAATGTGCCTCTGTCGGTCATTAAGGGAAAATCGGTCAAAAAAACCTCCTGCTCTTTAATTTCTTTTGTCTTGAGATTGACTAATTTTACCCTAGCCCTTAAAGACGCCTCGTAAGAGTCATTGTTAAACTTTGCATCCAAGTCATTTTTATACTTTGACTTGTCCAATTTGTAATCCAAAAACCAAAGCTCGAGCTCTTTCTTGGTGTAATCCCTGATCGGAGACACTTCAGAAAGAAGCTCTTTTAAGTCCTTGTCCCAAAACTGCTGCCAAGAATCTTTTTGGATTTTCAGCAAATAAGGAAGCGCCAGAGATACCTTTGCCTTCCCAAAGTTTTTTATTTTTATATTGTCAGCCATATAAACAAATAAAAACTGCCCCCGCCCGTACAAGGGTTAAAATTATATTAATTTTTTAGCGGAGGCTGGTTTTCAAGTATGAAAAATAATTACAATATGAAAAATTGCGTACAGGATCTATTCTACTCAACTTTCAAAACTTGTCAAGCCCTATACCTTTCGGGTCGGGCTCGACAAAATTTTCAAAAATTTTGTATAGAGAGCTATTCCCCTTTCAGCTCTTTTATCTTCTGCATAACGTCCGGGTTGCCGGGATTCAATTCTAACACTTTCTCAAATTCTTGGACAGCCGATTGTATTTCTTTTTTAGCCGCATAAGCCACGCCTAAAGAATAATGAGCATTGGAATGGCTGGGCACTAAAATAACCACCACCTGAAACTGGCCTATGGCATCGTCTATTCTTTTGTTGTTGAAGTAAAGCCGGCCGAGCTGGAATCTCGCTTCTATGTTATAGGGATTTTCCTTAACCACGTTTTCCAATTTTGCCATTGCCTCATCCAAAACATTATCCTGCTCCAGCAA
>JACPLM010000045.1 GCA_016186525.1 Candidatus Nealsoniibacteriota bacterium
ATCCCATCGTCTTTAAGTTGTTTTACTAACAAATGAAGGTGGTTGGGCATTAGACAAAAAGCCAAAATCCCTACCATTTTATCGCGGGAATCGGTAGCGAAACGCGCATCTTTATTGACCTTCCTTAAAATTCTTTTAATACGAGAGCGAGCTTGCCGGCGGTCTCTAATAACCACAGGTTTTGTAGTATTAAATTCATAAATAGAAAAAATTCCTCGGTAGCGATCGTTTATGTCTTTAAAAATTAAATTATCATCAATTGCCCTAAGAACAATATGATAAATCTCCTCGTTATTAAATTTTTCCTTGCGATATGGCATATTTTTACAAACATACAGAGACCCGTTCTCTGTATGTTTCTCTATTTTATTATAATTTTTCTGGTTTTGCTGTCTACGAATTTAAAATCCAGCCAGATGGTTCCTTTGGGCATGATTTTTCTAATTCTGTCCGCCCATTCAACAGCCACAATATTTTTGGGATTAGAAATGATTTTTTTAAAATCTAAATCTAAAATTTCTCTTGGCTTTTGGATGCGATAACAATCTAAATGATAAAAATTATTAAATCCTAAATCTTTAATCTTAAATCTTTTCATGATAACAAAAGTCGGACTGAGGATTTTTTGTTTTATTCCCAACCCCTTGGCAAAACCTTGCAAGAATGTAGTTTTCCCGCCGCCCAAGTCCCCGACTATCCCAAGAACCGCGGCAATTCTGCGCCGTTTTGATCTTAAGATATTTTTAGCTAACTCTTTGCCTATTTTTTGAGTTTGAGCTGGAGACGCTGTTAAAAACCTTGTTGACATTTAAAGCTGGTTGGGTTAATTTTAAGTAATTCAAAGATTATGGAAGCAATAAAATTAGCAAAAAGCATTATTGATAAGTCGCAGAATATTTTGATATACCCCTCTCCTGATTTACAGGGCGACAGCTTAGGTTCTGCCTTGGCTCTTTTCTATACTTTAAAAAAACTTGGGAAAAATGTAAACGTCGACATTAAAGATATCCCGGAAAAATTTTGTTTTCTGACTAATCTCCAATCGGCAAGTTCTGGAGATTTTGTTATCTCAATTAATACGGATGGAAAGGATATCGGTAAAATGCGCTATGAGAAAAATCACAAGGATTTGAAAATTTATCTCGCTATGAATAAAGGAGAAATAAAGAGGGACGACATTAATTTTTCTTTATTCGCTAACGCCGATAATTTAGCTCAAAATCCCGACCTTTTAATCTCTGTCGGAATGCAGTCCTTAAGCGATCTCCCGCAATCTTTTTGGAAATCAGCCGTTTTAAATATAGACAATCAGCCGCAAAATGAAAATTTCGGGGAGGTAAATTTAATAGAAACCACCTCTGCTTTGGCTGAAATTACCAGCAACCTAATCAAATCAATGGGCGGCGAAGAACTCTTTGACGAGAAAACCGCCACCTGCCTTTTAACCGGCGTCATCTGGTCTTCGCAGAATTTCCGCAGCCCAAAAACACGGCCTCAAACATTTGAAACTTCGGCTTTTTTAATTGAAAGAGGCGCCAATCACCAGGAAATAGTCCAGCATCTTTATAAGCAAAAAAGCCTTGCCCAGATAAAGCTTTTGGGCAAGGTCTTGGAAAAATTAAACCTGCACGAGGGAAAAGAAATTTATTCTGCCCTTCTTCGGGAAAATGATTTTAAGGAATGCCAAGCCGGCTCCAAAGATCTGGCATTTGTTTTGGAAGAATTAAAATTCCATTTCCGCCATCTCCCTAATTTGCTGATTCTATGGGAGAGCCATGCCTCCCCGCCCATAACTAAGGGAATATTTTATTCTCCGAACCTGAACTTTTCTGAAAAAATCCTGGAAAATTTCGAAGGAGTTTCCAAGGGCGCGGGCGTTTTATTTATAGCAAAAGAAACAGACCTTAATATTGTTCAAGAAAAAGTTTTAAATATTTTGTAGTTATAAATATGTCAGATATTACCGGCGAAATCTCCATTTCTTCTGCCAGATTCGCAGAAATTAAAAAAGAGACGGAGAACTTGCTTGAATTTAAAAAAGCGATTGAACGGTCTTCTTCCGAAAAAGCGACTCAATTAATAGAGCTGATTTTGGTCGGCTCTTTAAATTTAGACGCTTCCGACCTTCACTTTGAGCCGGAGGAGGAAAAATCAAGAATAAGATTAAGGATAGACGGCATGTTGCAGGATATAACCTCAATCAGCAAGCCAATTTATGATGTTTTGCTGTCTAGAATCAAACTGCTTTCGGGACTGAAATTAAATGTCAGCGATAGGCCTCAAGATGGAAGATTCTCAATTAATACCGAGAATTCAGCAATAGAAATCAGGTCCTCCACCCTGCCCGCAGAAAAAGGAGAAGCTATAGTTTTAAGAATACTTAATCCTAAGAACTTAATGGAAATGGAGGCATTGGGATTAAGAAATGATCTCCGGGAAATCTTTCAAAAAGAAATTCAAAAACCCAACGGCATGATTATTGTCACGGGCCCCACGGGCTCGGGAAAAACCACCACTCTTTACGCATTCTTAAAGAAAATCCAAAAACCGGAAATTAAAATTATCACAATTGAAGATCCGATTGAGTACCGCCTTGAAGGCGTTTCTCAAACTCAAGTCCAGCCGCAAAAAGGATATGATTTCGCTACCGGCTTAAAGTCCATTGTTAGGCAGGACCCTGATGTAATTTTAGTGGGAGAAATAAGAGATTTGGAAACGGTTAACATCGCTCTCCAGGCCGCTTTAACCGGACACCTGGTTTTCACAACTCTGCATACTAACGATGCAGCCGGCACCGTGGCGAGATTGGTAAGTTTGGGCGCAAAACCATCGAATATAGGGCCAGCTGTTAATCTAACAATCGCCCAAAGATTAGTCAGAACTGTCTGCAAAAAATGCTCTAGCTTGGAAAAGGTCTCTCCTAAAGACCTGCAAAAAATCACAAAAGAATTAAAGGGCTTGCCTAAAAACGTGAAACTGCCAAAAATCACTGCAAATTTAAAAACCCCTAAAATTAAGGGGTGCGCCTATTGCAACCTCACCGGCTATCGCGGAAGAATAGGAATTTATGAGAGTTTTTTAATAGATGACGAAGTGGAAAAATTTATTTTAAAAGACCCGTCAATCGCTGCTTTAAAAGAAATCGCCGTTAAAAAAGGCATGGTTACAATAAAACAGGATGGATTTATTAAGGTCTTGGAAGGGCTAACCACCATTGAAGAGGTGGAAAGAGTCACGGGAGAGTAGGCGCAGAGTTAATTAATAAAGTTGGAGCTGGGGGCTATACTCTAGCTTGGGAACTTAAAGTTTAGAATATCTCTGAGGATTAGCTCAGCACAACCTGGGCTACCCGGCCAAAAGATATTCCTACCCCCAGCTCCAGCTTTATTACATTAGACCCTTTATTATACTCCAATATGAAAAATTTGTCAACTCCACAAGAGGACCAGAGCATAGATCAAACCTTAAGGCCCAAAACCTGGCAGGAGTATGTCGGCCAAGAAAAACTTAAAAGAAACCTAAGGGTTATTATTGATGCCGCCAAAAAAAGGAGGGAACCTTTGGAGCATTTGCTTTTTTACGGCAATTCCGGCTTAGGCAAAACCACCCTGTCTCATATTATCGCCAATGAAATGGGATCGAACATAAAAATGACTTCGGGACCGGCCATTGAAAGGGCCGGGGACTTAGCAGCCATTCTGACCAATCTTTCTGAA
>JACPLM010000043.1 GCA_016186525.1 Candidatus Nealsoniibacteriota bacterium
GGGGAATAGGCACGCATCAGCTTGTTATTGAAGGTTTAAATAATCCCAGGGGGGCTCGCCATAAATTAATGCATGACCCGATTGAAGCCGGAACGTTTATTCTTATGGCAGCTGCCACTAAGGGGAATGTTTTGATTAAAAATGTGGAAACGGAATTTTTGGAACTCCCCCTTAAAAAACTTAATGATTTCGGAGTGCCATGGCGAGTCGCTGGTCCAAAAGCAATTAAAGTTTTGCCGTGGAAGAAGCTAAACATTGATAAGGTGCAGAGCTTGATTTATCCAGGCATTCCCTCTGATTTGCTGTCAGCTTTTGGAGTTTTGGCCACTCAGTCGCCGGGCTCAACTTTAATACACGACCCGCTTTACGAAGGTCGCTTGAAATATCTTGAGGAATTGAATAAGATGGGAGCAGAAATATATTTTGCCGATCCGCACCGGGCGATTATCAACGGCCCTTCCCAGCTTTACGGCAGAGAACTGGAATCTTTGGATTTAAGAGGGGGAGCAGCTTTGATTATTGCCGGCCTTATTGCCAAGGGAAAAACGATTATAAATAATATATACCAGATTGACAGGGGATACGAGCGCATTGAGGAGCGCCTACAAAAAATCGGAGCCGATATTAAAAGGACTAAAGCATAATATTTATGTTTACAAGAAAAATTGGCATAGATTTGGGAACATGCAATTCTTTGGTTTTTGTGCCCAAGAAAGGCGTCATTCTGCAGGAGCCGTCTGTGGTGGCTGTTTCTCTTGATGAGAATAGGATTTTAGCCGTAGGCCAAGCAGCCAAAGAAATGACCGGCCGCACCCCTGATACGATCAGAGTTTACAGGCCGCTAAAAGACGGCGTCATTGCAGATTTCAGGGTCACTCAATCAATGATTAAATATTTTATCCATAAAACCATGGGCCGTTTGCGTTTTTTAAAGCCGGAGCTGATGATTGCCGTTCCTGCAGGGATTACCTCAACAGAAAGAAGAGCCGTGCTTGAGGCCGCTATGAATGCCGGAGCCAAAGAGGCCTTTGTGGCTAAAGAGCCGATTTTAGCGGCAATCGGAGCTGGGATTCCCATCAACGCTTGCGCAGGCCATTTGATTGTTGATATTGGGGGCGGCACCGCTGAAGTTGCGGTAATTTCCTTAGGAGGCATTGTAACTTGCAGTTCTATCAGGATGGCCGGAGATAAAATGAATTTAGCTATCGCTGATTTTATCAAGAAAAAATACAATTTAGCTGTTGGCGATCAAACGGCTGAAGAGGTAAAAATTAAAATTGGCACTGCTTTGCCGGAAAAAGAAGAAAAGGTGATGGAAATCAGGGGGAGGGATTTGGTTTTGGGGCTCCCTAGGAATATTAAGGTATCTTCCAATGAAGTTTGTTCTGCCATTACCGAGGGATTAACTGAAATTATCCAGGTAATCAAACGGGTTCTTAGGGATACCCCGCCGGAGCTTTCAGCAGATATTATGGACAAAGGCATGGTGCTTTCAGGAGGCGGCGCTTTATTGAGAAATTTGGACGGGCTAATCTCTCAAGCAACCGGCATACCTTGTTTTGTGGCAGAAGATCCTCTGCTTTGCGTGGCCAAAGGCACGGGGATGGTCTTGGAGAACTTAGACGATTACAAAAAAAGCATTATGAGTAAAAAGTGATGATAAGCCCTTGGCAATTTTTAAAGAAGTCGGCAGAGCTGGGCAGAATTCCCCACGCTCTATTATTTTACGGACCAAACAACGAAGAAAAAATGTCTGCTGCTCTTGAGTTTGTAAAGCTGGTGAATGGCCTCGATGCCTTAGAGGGGGTTCGTCCCGATTTGGTTTTAGTTGAGCCGCTTTCGGCTTCCGATGAGGAGACTCATAAGCAGGAAATAAAGATTTTTCAGATTAGGGAATTGCATTCAAAACTTTCTTTAAAATCTTATTCCGCTCCTTTTAAATTTGCCATAATCAATCAAGCCCATGCGTTGAATCAGGAAGCCCAGTCGGCTTTTTTGAAACTGCTCGAAGAGCCGAAAGGCCAAACAATTTTTATTCTAATCACCGAATATCCGGAAATGCTTTTGCCCACTATTTTATCCAGGACAGAGCGTTTGAGATTTTATTCTTCGCAAAGCCATATTTGTCCGAAAGAAGACGCCGAGAAAATTTCAAAAATTTCCAGAAGCGATTTAGGCAAGCGTTTCCAATATGCCAAGGAATTAGCTGACGACCCGCAGAATTTAAGAAAAACTCTTGAGGCATGGCTTTGCTATTTCAGGGAAGCATTGCTGTCCGACCCGGATAAGCCCAATATTGCCAAAATTCTCAAGACAATCCAGAATACCCATTATTTGATTTCCACTACTAACGTTAATCCTCGTTTGGCTCTGGATATTTTAATGTTGGAATTTTAACGTTATTTTGGTATAGTAATAAAATGGAATACAAAGAAGTAATCAATAAAATAAGGCCGGAGGTGGATAAGGTAATCGCTTTTTTGGACGGAGAATTTAATAAGATTAGAACCGGAAGGGCTAATCCGTCTTTAGTGGAGGATGTGGTCGCTGATTGTTTTGGCCAGAAGTTTCCCTTAAAACAGTTAGCTGCTATTTCTATTTCTGGACCAAAACAGATTTTAATTCAGCCATGGGATAAGTCATACGTGGAGGGGATAGTTTCGGCTTTGCAGAAAACAGGAGTCGGGTCAAACCCCGTGGTTGACAGGGAAGCAATTAGAATAAACCTGCCTCCCATGACCGAAGAATATAGAAAGGACTTATTCAGGCTTATTTCCGAAAAACAAGAGCAGTCGCGACAGTCAATAAGGCGCTGGAGGGAGCAGGCCTGGGAAGAAATTCAGGAACAAGCTAAAGACGGAAAAATTAGAGAAGACGACAAATTCCGAGCGAAAGACGAATTGCAAAAGTTAGTTGAAGAATACAATAAAAAAATAGAGGATTTAGGCGAGAAAAAGAAAAAAGAAATATCAGAATAATACTAATTCCGCTCGGCAGTAAGCTACAAAGAACCGGCCATCGAAATCCCTGCGAGATTTCGTGGCCTGCGTTCTCGGCCCGTTGTCCCGCTTCGCGGGAACCATGCCAACGGGCCTGCGAAAGCTTCTTTTTAAGCTTACCGCCTCGCTTTAAACTATAAATGATTATTACTATTCTAATCGCTTTTATTAGTTTGATAGGCTTAATGGTTATCCACGAGTTCGGCCATTTTATTTTGGCCAAGAAATTCGGGACCAAAGTTGAAGAATTCGGGGTGGGATATCCTCCTCGGATTTTTGGCAAGAAATTCGGGGAGACAATTTATTCTTTAAACCTCATTCCTTTCGGCGCTTTCGTCAAAGTGCACGGAGAAGAGGGCGGAATTGAAGATTACCACAGTTTCACGGGCAAACCGATGTGGCAGAGGTTTTGCATAGTTTTAGGCGGCGTAGTTTCTTTTTGGATAGTTTCAGCAGTCATTTTAAGCGTTATTGCCGGAGTTTGGGGTCTGCCGACAGAAGTTGATGATAGCCAGAGCGTAGTTGATCCTAAGGTTTACGTGGCTAAGATAATGGCAGATTCTCCAGCCAAAGAAGCTGATTTGCGGCTGGGAGATGTTATTTTAGGGTTTGAGAAAATTAAAGGAATTCAAGAGTTTATTGGTTTTAATAAGGGGCAAGAGCTGACTTTGGCTGTAAAAAGAGGCAATGAATTTTTGGAAAAGAAAATTACTCCGAGAGTTTCTCCGCCAGAAGGCGAAGGTCCTTTGGGGGTGGGATTGGGCAGAAGCGGCCTTAAAATTTATCCTTGGTACGAAGCTCCCTGGCAGGGGATAGCAGCCACGGGCAGTTTGACGGCCAGCGTCTTTAACGGATGGGCCGTGGGAGTGAAAAGCTTGTTAGGGGTGGCGAAGCTTCCCGAAGGGATAAAATTAGAATTAATGGGCCCCTTGGGCATATTTGATTTATTAAGGCAGCATTTCGGCATGGGCATTAATTATTTCCTTTTTTTAATATCTTTGATTTCCGTAGCCTTGGCTTTGGCAAACATTCTGCCAATACCGGCTTTAGACGGAGGGAAATTATTATTTTTAACCGTTGAGGCCTTAAGAGGCCGTCCGATTAATCATAAAGTAGAACAAAAGGTTACCTCTGTTTTTTTCGCCCTGCTCATTATTTTGATGATTTTTGTTACTGTTAAATTTGATATTCCGCGAGTTTTTTAAACCATGAGACAATCCCAACTTTTCGCTAAAATTAAAAAAGAAGCGCCAAAAGATGCTGAAGTTATCAGCCACAAGTTTTTGGTTAGGGGAGATTTTATTGAACAGTCTTCCGGCGGGATATGGCGATTTTTGCCATTAGGCTGGCAGGTGCACAAAAAAATTGAAAACATAATCAGGCAGGAGATGTTTGCTTTGGGAGCCCAGGAAATTTTTTTGCCAGCTCTGCAGAATAAAAATTTATGGTTAGAAACCGGCAGGTGGCAGACAATTGATCCGCCATTGTTTAAACTAAAAGACCGCCATCAAAAAGAAACTGCCCTGGGCTCAACTCATGAAGAAGAAATTACTGATATAGCTAGGAAAAGAATTAATAGCTGGCAGGATTTGCCTTTTGCCCTTTTCCAAATACAAAATAAATTTAGGAATGAAATGAGAACAAGCGGCGGACTTTTACGAACAAAAGAATTCATCATGAAAGACCTTTATAGTTTTCACCTGGACGAAAAAGACTTGCAATGCTTTTATGATAAAGTTCAGAATGCTTATAAGAGAATTTTTGCCAAATGCGGTTTAAAAATTATTGTTGTTAAAGCAACGGGGGGGACTATTGGCGGCAAAAAGACCGATGAATTCATGGTTGCTTCTGATGTGGGAGAAGATAGGATAGCTTTATGCCCAAAATGCGGTTTTGCGGCAAATATTGAAGCGCTGGGAGATAGCAAAATATGTCCAGAGTGCAAAAACGAGCTGAGATTTATCTCTTCAATTGAATTAGGCCATACTTTTAATCTGGGAACAAAATATAGCCAGGCGATGGGGGCCAATTTCAGGGGTAAAGATGGGAAATTAATGCCTGTGATTATGGGGTGCTACGGCATCGGCTTGGGAAGGCTTATTGGAACCATAGCGGAATTAAATCACGACGATAGGGGCATTATTTGGCCGAAAGAAATATCTCCCTTTAGTATCCATCTTATTGGCATAGGCGAGAGCCCTAAAGTCAGAAAGACAGCAGAAAAGATTTATCAAGATGGA
>JACPLM010000054.1 GCA_016186525.1 Candidatus Nealsoniibacteriota bacterium
GATAGAGAGTTAAGAAAGATTTTTAATTTGCGGTAAGTTCATAAATTTTAAAATAGAATTATCGTATAATATACGCCATGGCGTGGAATAGACGATAGGATTATTTTTATGAGAATAGCACGAAAATAATATATATTATGATAAATTAATTTTCGATTTATAAGCGGTGGGATCACCGCTTTTGTTTGCCCCGCATCGAACTTGTTCTGGCGCGGGGTTTTTGTTAGGATTTTATTATGGCAAAATCGCGTATATTTCTATATTTCTGTTTGGCGTTTGTGGGAGGCATTTTTGCGGCATCTTTCCTTTTTATTCCCCAGTTATTTTTACTGGGGATTTTGATTGCCGGACTTTTTTTAATTTCTGTTTTATGGGGTTATAAAAGATTAGTTGTTATCGGGTTCTGTTTGTTATTTTTGGTTTTGGGCATTTGGCGTTATCAATCGGCGGATTCACAAATCGTTTACATAGAAGAGGGGAATATTGAGTTTGTTGGGATAGTGTCAAAAGAGCCGGATATCCGGCCCAATAGCATAAAACTTGTTGTCGGCAATGTGTTGGTAGCGGCCAGCCGATATCCAGAATATAAATATGGAGATAAATTAAAGATTGCCGGTCTGTTGAAAAATCCGCCCGTTTTCGACGACTTCAATTATCGCGATTATCTCAAAAAAGACGGCATTATATCCGTGATGAATTTTCCAAAAATAGAATTATTGGGCTCCGGGTTTGGTAATCCCGCGATGAAGGTTCTTCTTTCTTTTAAAAATAAATTTAAAGAAACGACAGGCTCTTTTATCTCGCCTCCGCAGGAAGGAATTTTAGAGGCGTTGGTTTTCGGCCAGGAGTCGAATATTTCCCAAGAATGGAAAGATAAGCTGAATCTGACCGGCACTAGGCATATAGCCGCTGTTTCCGGAATGAATATCACGATTATTTCTTCTTTAATAGCCTCTTTTACCCCGTTTTCTATCTCAATACTGCTGCTTTTCTTTTATATTTTAATGATCGGAGCTCCTGCTTCAGCGTTACGGGCCTTTATTATGGCTGTAATTTTTCTTTCGGCCAAAAAATTCGGGCGTATGTCTTCAGCCCCAAGGGCGGTATTTGTTTCAGCTGCTTTTATGCTGCTTTTAAATCCCTTTCTTCTCGCTAAAGACGTCGGTTTCCAACTTTCTTTTTTAGCTATTTTAGGCCTTATTTATTTGCAGCCGTATTTTTCCCATTGGCTGAAATTTCTTCCCAACCCGAAGATTTTTCCCTTAAGGGCTACGCTTTCCGCCACTTTAGCGGCGCAAGTTTTTACTTTGCCGATTTTAGTTTATAATTTTGGCAGAATTTCTCTATTGAGCCCCATTGCCAACATTTTAATAGTGCCATTTCTGGCGCCAATCACCATTTTTATTTTTATTTTCGCAATTTCCGGCATTATCTTTCAGCCATTGGGAGTTTTATTGTCTTGGCCAATTTGGTTTTCTCTAACTTATATTATAAAAATCATTGATTGGTTCAGTTATTTGCCGTTAGCTTCTTTGGCCGTGGGGAATTTGCACTGGATTTGGCTGATAATTTCTTATCTAATTTTAGGTAGCTTCATTTGGTGGTACAATAAAAATATATGGAAATAGCTCGACAGGCTCACTACAAGCAAGCGTGGGTGATAGCGGTCAGCATGGGGTACGGCCATCAAAGGACTGCCTATCCTTTGAGGCATTTAGCTTTTGGAGGAAAAGTTATTAATGCTAACGATTACGAGGGCATTCCTCAAAAAGATAAAAATGTCTGGGAAAACTCAAGAAAGTTTTACGAATTTATTTCCAGAGTGAAACGAATTCCCATTGTTGGAAATGCAGTTTTCACTATTTTTGACAAGTTTCAAGAAATCATGAGCTATTATCCAAAGAGAGATTTATCAAAACCTAATATTCAATTAAAACAAATTTATTCTTTAATTAAAAACGGATGGGGGAAACACCTTGTTGAAGAGCTCAAAATCCAAAATCTAAAATCCAAAGCTGCTTTGCCGATTATCACGACTTTTTTCATACCGGCTTTTATGGCTGAGCATTTTAATTATCCCGGCGATATTTACTGTATTGTTTGCGATGCCGATATTTCCAGGACTTGGGCTCCCCCAGATCCAGCAAGGAGCAGGATAAAATATTTCGCTCCGACTGCCAGGGCAGCTGAAAGGCTGAAATTTTACGGAGTAAAACCGGAGAATATTTTTTCTACCGGTTACCCCTTGCCCATAGAAAACATCGGCGACGAATCAATGGCTTTGCTCAAAGAAGATTTAAAATCAAGGCTTTTGAACCTTGATCCTAAAGGAAAATATTGCGAAAATACAAAGTCTTGGTGCAAAATGCCTTGGGCCAGTTCTCGGCAGAATCAGATCATCCATTAACTTTGATGTTTGCCGTCGGAGGAGCCGGCGCTCAAAAAGAAATAGGCGTTCAAATAGTTAAATCATTAGCGGTGAAAATTTGGGCAAACGACATTAAAGTGATTTTAGTTGCAGGCATCAAAGGAAAAGTCAAAGATTATTTTGAAAAAAATCTGGAAAAATTAAAGTTTAAAAATCATCCCAACATTGAAATTATTTTTGAAAAAGACATTGAGAGTTATTTTCAGCAATTCAATCGGGCTTTAAGGAAAACCGATATTCTATGGACAAAACCGTCGGAGCTCTCTTTTTATTCTGCCTTAGGCCTACCCATCATTATCGCTCCCACCATTGGTTCGCAAGAAGAGTTTAATATGAGATGGCTGTTAAAATCTGGCTTTGGTATGGCGCAAGAAAACCCCAAATATGTCAGCCAGTGGCTTTTTGACTGGCTAAATGAGGGGTATCTTGCCGAAGCTGCCATGGAAGGATTTGTCGAGGGAGAAAAATTAGGAACGCTTAATATTGAAAAAATGATCTAAATATGACTTGGCTTTTACTTGCTATTTTAGCTTACTTCTTTTTGGCGATCGTTTCTTTGTTCGACCGCTATTTTTTAGTCGGTCCCACGCCAAGTCCCAAAGTTTACACATTTAACGTGGCAATTCTATGGATGCCATTTAGTCTATTGCTGATTCCTTTCGGATTGAACTTGCCGACCGACTGGACGATTTTGCTTGTGGCGTTAGCATCCGGCTTGACGAGGGTTTTCGCCATTTTATTCTTAATGCAAGGAATAATTAAAAGCGAGGTTTCCAGAATTGTGCCGGCCAACGGAGCCCTTTTGCCGATTTTCTCTTTTTTGCTGTTTCTTCTTTTTTTGAAAACCGATTCCCTTGGTTCATTGCAAATATTGGCGTTTCTGCTGCTTTTAGCGGGTTCGGTCCTAATTTCCATCAAAAAATTTACTAAGGAATTTATCAGTTTTCATATTTTAAAGTATCCGATTATTTCCGCCTTTCTTTTTGCGTTGTCTTTTCTTGCTACAAAGCAGCTTTTTTTAAAAACCGATTTTTTGTCTGGCTTTTTTCTGACGCTCATGGCCGGAGCAGCCGGCGGGTTATTATTTTTGCTTTCTTCAGGCGCGAGAAAGGAAATTTTTACTCAAAAAACCAACGTAAAAATATCGAGCATTTTTATCTTGGGCCAAATTCTTGGCGGGCTTGGAGTGGTTGCGCAATTTTATGCGATTTTTTTGGCAAGCGCCAACCAGGTTCCCCTGATTAATGCCCTTGAGGGCACAAGATACATTTTTCTGATGTTTTTCATTTTTTTGTTGTCACGCTGGAATTCTCATCTTTTAAAAGAAGAAATGAAGGGGGCGGCCTTGATCCAAAAAATCGCCGCTGTTTTATTAATTATTGCGGGGCTAGCTGTTTTGGCTGCATGAAAATATTAAAGAAAATCGTAATAGGAATTTTAATTGTTATTTTCATTTTTTTGGGTTACTTTTTTGTCGGTAAAACCGAGCCGGCAAAAGAAGTTGATTGGGGGGTTAATTTTTCCCAGAAGTATGCTAAGCTCTTAGGGTTGGATTGGCAGGAAGCTTATTCGGCTATAATTGCCGATCTTGGGGCAAGGAATATAAAAATACTGACCAGCTGGGATTTGATTGAGCCGAAGATGGGGGAATATTCTTTTAATGATTTAGATTGGCAAATCGGCTTGGCGGAAGAAAAAAGAGTCAGCGTTTTATTGGTGATTGGCAACAAGACCGGCCGTTGGCCGGAGTGTCATATGCCTGATTGGGCAAAAGGATTGAGCAAGGAAGCGCAGCAAGACAAAATTTTAAAATTGATTGAGAATATTGTGTTAAGGTATAAAGGGCTTGCCCCCACACCAAATTTTGGTGTGGGGGCGTGGCAGGTGGAAAATGAGGCCCTTTTTCCTTTTGGAGAATGCCCATGGAGAGATAAGAGTTTCTTGAAAAAAGAGATAAGTTTGGTAAAATCTTTAGATCCAACAAGGCCCGTGATTGTTTCAGATAGCGGCGAGTTTTCTTTCTGGATTACGGCGGCGCAGTTGGGAGATATAGCCAGCGCTACTCTGCATAGAAAAGTTTGGTTTAAGGAAATAAAAAATTACATTACTTATCCCCTAAGGCCCATTTTCTATTGGCGGAAAGCCCAGATTATAAAAATATTTTTCAATAAAGAGGTGATAGTCGGGGAACTCCAAGCGGAACCATGGTGCCCGAATTTTGTTTCTCCATGCTCCCTGGAAGAGCAAAAAAAGACGATGGATTTGCCCCAATTCCAAAAGAATATTCAATTCGCTAAAGAAACCGGCCTGAATACCTTTTATTTATGGGGCCCGGAGTGGATGTTTTGGATGAAAGAAAAACAGAATAAGCCGGAAATTTGGGAGGAAGCTAAAAAATTATTCAAATAAATTTTATGGATTTTAGTTTATTTATTCAAGTTATTTTTCTTTTTTTATTTTGTTTGGTGCTAGCCAGCCTTGAGACGCAAATAGAGGGGGCAGACGGCTGGGCGGCCAATTTACCCACATGGAAACCAGCTCCATCTAAATGGTTTTCGCGTCTTTACGGCAAGATTATGGGCGGGAGAGATTTAACCCTTTATCATTTATTAGTTTTTACTTTAGTTTTAGTTTTTTTACATTATCCGTATTTTGCCGGGAAAACATGGAATTTTACTTCAGAACTAACTACTTTTTCTTTCTTCTTCATAGTGGCGATAATTTGGGATTTTTTGTGGTTTGTGGTTAATCCGAAGTACGATTTCGGAAGTTTTTTAGGCCGGCATGTTTTGTGGCACAGAAAATGGCTTCTGCATTTGCCAGTTGATTATTGGTTGGCTTTAATTATTTCCGCTTTACTGTATGCAAGGTTTTCCTTTGGCTTATTTAAAGAGTGGCTGGCTATTATTGGCATATTTTTTATTCTTACCGTAGTTGTAATCATTTTCGCCGCCTTCGCCGGTATCTTAAGAATAAAAGAAGAATTTAAACAATAGCGCATTATTCAACATGTCTGATTCTAAATATTACATCAACGTTGGCAGGGCGACGGATTTAAAGAACAAGAAAGAGAGAATAATTTACAGGGCATTTGAGATTTTGCCGGGATCTTTGGTTTGGATTACTTTAGTCGGAATGTTTGTTTTTTCCTGGCTTTTCCCGACTTTTATCGCATATTTCATCATCGGATTCTGCACTTATTGGCTGTTGAGGACTACGCATTTTGCGGTGCATTTAGTTTCAGCTTACAGGAAAATGAAAAAAAATTTGAGTACCGATTGGGAGAAAAAATTAAATCAATTGCCGGCCGTTGATTGGAAAAAGATTTATCATCTGGTGATTTTCCCGATATATAAAGAAGATTTTAAAGTCGTCAGGGAATCCTTCCGAGCCCTCGCCGATGTCAAATATCCCAAAGACAGAATAATCGCAGTTTTGGCCACAGAAGAAAGGGCGGGGGATGACGCAAGGGAGGTGGCCCAAAAAATAGAAAAAGAATTTAAGAATAAGTTTTTTCGTTTTTTAGTTTCAGCGCATCCTTCGGGAATAAAAGGCGAGATTGCCGGCAAGGGATCCAACGAAAGCTGGGCCGCAAAACAGGCGCAAAAAGAGATTATTGACTCTTTGAAAATTCCTTATCAAAACATCATTGTTTCCTGCTTTGACGCAGATACGCAGGCTTATGCCCAATATTTCAGCTGTTTAACGCATTATTATCTAACCGATCCCAATGCGGTGAAATCCAGCTTTCAGCCGATTCCCTTCTATTTCAACAATATTCTTGAAGCGCCTTTTTTTTCCAGGGTTGTTTCTTCTTCCAATGTTTTTTGGCAGATGATGCAGCAGCAGCGCCCTGAAAAACTTACCACCTATTCTTCGCATTCAATGAGCTTTAAGGCGTTGGTAGAAATGAATTTTTGGCAGACTAACGTGGTTTCAGAAGATGCCGGAGCTTTCTGGAAGGCATTTCTATTCTATGACGGAGATTACCAGATTGTTCCCATTCATTATCCCTTATCAATGGATTCCTGCGTAGCTAAGTCCCTATGGCAGACGGCGGTTAACCAATATAAGCAGCAAAGGCGCTGGGCTTGGGGTTCGGAGGGGATTCCTTATTTGCTTTTCGGATTTTTTAAAAACAGAAAGATACCTTTTTATAAAAAATTCCGCTACGCCTTTTTATTAATAGAATCTTTTTGGGCTTGGGGCACGAATACTTTGCTGATTCTTTTTTTGGGCTGGCTGCCTTTATTTTTAGGAGGAGATGAATTTAATAATACGCTTTTATCTCATAATCTTCCCAGAATTGTCCGAGATTTGATGACTTTATCCTTGACCGGTTTGGTAGCCGGCATTATTGTCAGCACTTTGCTTCTTCGCTTAAGCCATTTTCGCATTTCCCGCCGGAAAACATTGTTTATGATAGCGCAGTGGATTTTACTCCCGGTATCTTTGGTGATTTTCGGAGCGATACCGGCTATTGACGCCCAAACAAGATTGATGCTGGGCAAATATATGGGATTTTTTCCAACGGAAAAATTTAGGAAATAACATTATGGCCAAAGCAGATTTGCATATTCATTCATATTACAGCCCGGATGCTTTCAGTTCTCCCAGAGAAATTTTAGCCAAAGCAAAAAGGGCTGGTTTAGATTTGATCGCCATTACCGACCATCATACTATTGATGGAGCCAAAGAAGCTCAAAAAATAGCTTCAGAATTCGGATTAGAGGTGGTTGTCGGCGAAGAGATTCTCACTGCGCAGGGAGAAATTATCGGCCTTTTTCTTAAAGAGGAGATTATTCCCCATCTTCCGCTGCTGGAAGCCATTGACAGAATCAAGAAACAAGGAGGGTTGGTTGTTATTCCGCATCCTTTGGGTTTTTGGCAGGATGGATTAGGCGAAAAAATTATTCACAAAATTTGCGATAAAGTTGACGGCATTGAAATATTTAATGCCGGCTGGATGAGCAAGAAAGATTTGGTTAAAATCAAATATCTTAATGATAATTTTTTTAAGCTGTCTGCGACCGGCGGCAGCGATGCTCATTTTGCGCAATTAATCGGCAAGGCCTATACGGTTTTTAACGGCAAAAGCGCCGGAGATCTTTATTCGGCCATAAAGAATAAATCAACTTGCGCAGACGGCCAGTTTTGGAGCAAGTGGGATTATATTTCTTATCTCAGGCACTGGATGGCCTCAAAAAGCATCAGAAGGGGGCCTTTGATTGTATTTGATTTTTTGTGGGGAGTAAGAAAACTCATAAAACTTTTTCGGAAGTTTCCAACAGAATTATTTCCCAAGTGATCTTTATTTTTTCTGCAAATATTGTAAAATATTAACATGCCCAAAGTTTATTTAGACTATGCGGCCACAACGCCCGTTGACCCCAAAGTTTTCAGGGCGATGAGGCCATATTTGAAAAAAGAGTTCGGCAATGCCTCTTCCATCCATATTTTTGGCCAAAAAGCTTTAGCTGCCATTGATGATGCCCGCAATAAAATAGCCGAGTTTTTGGGTGCAGAGGCCAGCGAGGTTATTTTTACGGGGTCTGCCACAGAGGCGAATAATATGGCTATTTTCGGATTGGCAAAAAGGGGAGACCATATTATTACCAGCAAAATTGAGCATCATGCAATTTTTGAGCCTTGCGGGGCGTTAGAAAAAAGGGGCGTGGAAGTTACCTATCTGCCGGTGAATAAAGATGGTTTAGTAAGTGTTTCCGAGGTGGAGAAGGCAATCAAGCCGAATACTGTTTTAGTTTCAATAATGTATGCCAACAATGAAATTGGCACTATCCAGCCCATCGTCGAAATCGGAGAACTTTTAAAAACCAGAAAATCAGAAAACCAGAAAACCAGGATATACTTTCATACCGATGCCGTACAGGCCGCCAACTATCTTGATTGCGACGTTAAAAAACTTGGCGTGGACTTGCTTACCTTAAGCGCGCATAAAATATACGGCCCCAAAGGAGTGGGAGCTTTGTA
>JACPLM010000053.1 GCA_016186525.1 Candidatus Nealsoniibacteriota bacterium
GAATTTCAGGTTTTATGCGATGCCGGAGAAGATACAATTTATGTTTGCGAAAAATGCGGATACTCGGAGAATAAAGAAATTACTAAGCTCCAAGACGATGCCAAGTGCCCGAAATGCGGAGGTCTAATAAAAGAAAAAAAATCCATAGAAGTCGGCAATATTTTCCCCCTAGGAACGAAATATTCGGAAGCATTCAACCTTAAATTTTCCGATGAAAAAGGCGAAAAAAAATACGTAGTGATGGGTTCTTATGGCATCGGCCTTGGCAGAGTTATGGCAACTATAGTTGAGAAGTTTTATGACGAAAAAGGAATAATTTGGCCGAAAGAAATATCTCCCTTTAGTATCCATCTTATTGGCATAGGCGAGAGCCCTAAAGTCAGAAAGACAGCAGAAAAGATTTATCAAGATGGACAAAAACAAGGCATAGAAGTATTATATGACGACAGGGAAGACAAAACTCCGGGCCAAAAATTCGCTGAAGCTGATTTAATCGGCATACCCGTCAGAATGGTAGTGAGCGAAAGAACATTAGAGAAAAATTCAGTGGAAATTAAAAAACGCAACGAAGATAAGGTAAAATTATGTTCAATAAAATCCTGTCTTACTTCACTCAAGATATAGCCATTGATTTGGGAACAGCCACGACTTTGGTTTATGCCAGAGGCCGCGGCATTGTTATTTTTGAGCCGTCGGTAGTGGCGGTCAACCAAAAGACCGGCCAGATTTTGGCTATTGGCAACGACGCCAAGAAAATGGTAGGCCGCACCCCCGCTCATATAGTTGCCACTCGTCCTTTGGTGAAGGGGGTGATTTCCGATTTTGAAGTGACAGAGCAAATGCTGAGATATTTTATTGAGAAAGTTCAAAAAAAGAAATTATTATTCAATCCGCGGTTAAGAGTAATTATCGGGGTGCCTTGCGGAGTGACGGAGGTTGAGAAAAAATCAGTCAGAGACGCTGCTCTTAACGCCGGAGCCAATGAAGTTTATTTAATCGAGCAGCCAATGGCAGCTGCCATTGGCGCAAGACTGCAGGTGCAGGAAGCCGGCGGTAATTTAGTGGTGGATATCGGCGGAGGCACTGCCCAGGTGGTGGTGATTTCCTTGGGAGGCATAGTTTTAGCCAAGAGTTTAAGGATAGCCGGCGATAAGCTAAACGAAGATATTATTCATTTTGCCCAAGATGAGTACAAACTTTTAATCGGCGAGAGGACTGCCGAAGAAATTAAAATTGGCGTTGGGTCGGCCATGCAATTAAAAGAATCCAAGCGTCTTCCAATGCGCGGGAGAAATTTAATAACCGGCCTTCCCGAAGAAATTTTGGTTTCAGATAACGATATCAGGCGGGCATTGGAAAAATCAGTCAGGCAAATCGTAGATACCATTAAAAACGCGGTTGAGGAGACGCCTCCAGAGCTCTTAGCTGACGTTATGCATAACGGGATTTACCTTACGGGCGGAGGCAGTCTTTTGCAGGGGCTAGATGTCCTTATAGCCAGGGAAACAAAAATTCCGGCTCAAATTATTGACGACCCGATGACAGCTGTTGCGAGGGGAGCAGGCATGGTTTTGGAAAATCTGGACGAATTAAGAGATGTTTTGTCAAAAACCGAGGAATTAGAACCGCCTAAATAAAAATTTTTTATGCTTGACTTAAAAGACGTTCAACATATAGCTGAATTGGCCCGGCTTGGGTTTACCAACAAAGAAATTAAAAATTTTCAAATTGAACTTTCTTCGATTTTAGGATACGTGGGAAAGTTAAAGAAAGTTGATATTGCAGGCACCGAGCCGACTTACCACCCGCTTAAAATTGAAAATGCGATGAGGCAAGACGAAGCGAGGCAGGAAAAGCATAAATTATTGTCAGGATTTTTAAACGCATGAGGGTTTGGTTAAAAAAGAATTTTCTGCTTTGGAATTAACCAAGGCCTTTTTAGATGAAATTGATAAATCTAACGAAAAAATATTCGCTTTTTTGACCGTTACGCGGGATTCCGCTCTTTCTCAAGCCAAAAGAATTGACGATTTGATCTCTGCGGGTCAAGATTTGCCCTTGCTCGCCGGCATTCCTTTGGCTGTTAAAGACAATATAATGGTTGAAGGCGCAAGATGCACAGCTTCCTCAAAAATTTTGGAAGAATATATTGCTCCTTACGATGCGACTGTTATTAAAAAACTTAAAGAGCAGGGAATTGTAATTTTAGGTAAAACCAATCTTGATGAATTTGCCATGGGAGCATCTACCGAGAATTCTGCCTTTGGGCCCACTCGCAATCCGCATGATTTAAGCCGAGTTCCCGGAGGATCGTCGGGCGGATCGGCTGCGGCCGTTGCAGGAAATTTATCTGTTTGCGCTTTGGGCTCTGACACAGGCGGATCTATCAGGCAGCCGGCTTCTTTTTGCGGAGCAGTAGGCCTAAAGCCGACTTACGGAGCTGTTTCGAGATACGGCTTAATCGCCATGGCTTCTTCGCTTGACCAAATAGGGCCAATAACTAAAACTGCCCAGGACGCCGCTTTAGTTTTTGAGGCTATCGAAGGAAAAGACGAAAAGGATAGCACTTCAGTTAATTCAAAAATCAAAAATCAAAAATCAAAATTAGAATTTAAAATTCAAAATTTAAGGATTGGGGTTCCCAAAGAATATTTCATGAAGGGCATGGATAAAGAGGTGGAGAAAACCGTTAAAAATGCTATAAATAAATTAGAGGAAGCTGGAGCTGAAGTTCGGGAGGTCAGTTTGCCTTACAGCACCGATTACGCTTTAGCCGCTTATTACATCATTATGCCGTCGGAAGTTTCGGCTAATTTAGCCAGATACGACGGGATAAAATACGGCTATTCGTCTCCTGCGGCGAAAAATCTTATGGAGGTGTATTCAAAATCCAGAGGGGAGGGATTCGGCAAAGAAGTAAAGCGGAGAATTATGTTCGGCACCTACGCTTTATCATCGGGCTATTACGAAGCTTATTATCTGCGAGCCCAAAAAGTCAGAACTAAAATCATTGAAGATTTTAACAGAGTTTTTAAGTCAGTTGACGTCATCGCCACCCCTACTGCCCCTACGACGGCTTTCAAATTAGGCGATAAGACAAAAGATCCTTTAAGCATGTATCTAGCAGATATTTTTGTGACAGCCGTTAATTTAGCCGGGCTTCCGGCGATTTCCCTGCCGTGCGGCAAGATTCAGGGGTTGCCAGTCGGCCTGCAGATTATCGGCAGGCACTTTGAGGAAGATAAGGTTTTAAAATTAGGAGAGATTTTCGAAAAACTATAATGGATTTTTTAAATTCCCATAGTTTAAAAGATATCATAATATATTTTTTTTCAACCGAATTCCAAGAAAGATTGCTTTTTTTGAAGATTGCCTTTTTGGCAGTGTCAGGTATTTTATTGGCAATTATTGTCTTTTTAACGTTGAGAACCAGTTATTTAAAATTGCTGTTCCTGCAAGATGCTGTCCAATTTTTAACCATGAGGCCTTTTGGCGCTAAAAGAATATCCAAGCAGTGGAATAAAGTTTTGGATCGTTTAGCAGCAGGCAGCGAGGCAGATTATAAATTGGCGATCATTGAGGCGAATGACATACTGGACGCATCCTTAAAAAGGCTGGGATACGATGGGGCCGCCTTGGAAGAAAAATTGGGAAAATTAACTTCAGCTACCTTGCCGAACATCAAACAGCTTTACGAGGTTCATCAGTTGAGGAACAATATCGTTCATGACCCCGATTACGTATTATCTTTAGACGAAACTAAAAAGGCCTTAGATGTTTTCACTCAGGCTTTTCGCGACTTGCAAATGTTGGAAAGTTGAGGTAAAATTACCTCGCGGGGTGGACTAGTAGTAAGTCGTCTGGCTCAGCCCTTGAAGATACCAATTTCTCCAAGGCGCTCATTAAAAATGTGAACTAGTTTAATATTTGTTGCTGCGATTCTAATAATGCCATAAGGATATTTTCTGGTACCGCCATGGTCTTTTTTGATATACGGTTTAGTAAATCGATTAGCTGGAATTTTCGTAATTTTAGACCAATATTCAAGACATTCTTTATACGTAAGCGTATCATGGCAATGGATAACAGCTTTTATCTTTTTTTCATCTAAATGACAGATTTTTCTTAGGAATTCAAGATATTTTTTGATTATAGTTGCATTGCCATTAGAAAGAGATAACTGCGTTCTGTCGCCTTCGGTTGCCCAAAGTATTAGACCGATTAATTCCAGCTCTCGATTATTTTCAGGTTTGTATGAAAACGGATCGCCGTTTGGATTGCGAAATTTATAAATAGAGTTACCTCTTGTTAAAGATTTTCGTGGCATTATGGTATTATACCACGAGTTCACATTTCGAGCGATAGGGCGTCTTGGCCAGAAATGGCCGAGAAGATTATCTGCCAAAGTCGGGGAAACCTAAAAATGGCAATCCCGAGCCAAGCTCCGATGTAACGTCGGAGAAGGTGTAGAGACTAGAGGGTAGACATCCTTAAAAATGGATGAAAGTATAGTCCGGACCACAAATTTGCTATATAGCAAAGCGACGAAAGTCGTAGATGGTAAGCATAACCAGAAAATCGCCGGTGCAATTCCGGCCCCCGCAACCAAGCTTAGCTTGGTTATGGCCAGCTCAGCTGGCCAACCAAGAAATATATATATGCACTATGTTTATGTTCTTTTTAGTTTAAAGGATAGACAATTATATATTGGATATACCGCTGATTTGAAGAAAAGAGTCGAAAAACATAAAAATGGTTTTGTGCGTGCAACGAAACACCGACTTCCTATAAAATTTATTTATTATGAGGCCTATCTTTATTCATCCGATGCAAAAAGAAGAGAAAAATTTTTAAAAGGCGGAAATGGAAGAGGCGAATTAAAAATACAATTGCAAGATATTTTAAAGAAATTGGATTACAAAAATATTTAATTGGGGTCAGCCGGCGTAGCTCAGTGGTAGAGCAATGCCTTCATAAGGCAGTGGTCGTCAGTCCGAATCTGACCGTCGGCATAGTGTGATCGTGGACTCATAGTGTAGCCTGGTTTAACACGCCTCCCTGTCACGGAGGAGATCAGGGGTTCAAATCCCCTTGGGTCCGCAAATTAATATTGCACCCCCTTGGGGTGCGAGATTAATTTTTCGGAGCCCAAAGCGGTGAGAAACCGCTTCCCCGATCCGCCGCAGGCGGAGCCTTCGGGCAACTCTTCAAATCCCCTTGGGTCCGCATAGCACATTTAAGGAGGTAAAAATGGACAAATGCCCCGGGCAGGATTTTCAAAACAAGCCGGCGGAATTAAGATATATACGATGTTCAAATTGCGGAAACGAGGTTGAGTTTTGGCCGCGGGATCACGCTCTCAAATGCGATAAATGCGGCTGCGAAGTCAGGACAGAAGCTATCCCATCTTGCGCTGATTGGTGCGAATATGCTAAAGAATGTTTAGGAGAAGAAAAATATAAGCAATATCAAAAATCTAAAAATATGACCCATTGTTGCGGCAATCATAATTGCATAGAGGAACTGCGGGCAGATCACGAAAAGATTTTGACAGAATTGGATAAACTTGAAGCGGATCCTGAAGGATACGCTAAGACATTTTTGGAATTTACAGAATCGTTTGCCGAGCCTCATCATCATAAAGAAGAGGAGGTTCTTTTCCCGGCTTTAGAGAAAAAGGGCATACCAAAAGATGGCGGCCCTATAGGCGTTATGCTGATGGAACATGAGATGAAAAGGGGATACGTCAAAGAGCTCGCTGCCGGCAAAATTGAAGCAGCCATGAAGATTGTTTCTCTGATGAGAGATCACATTGCTAAAGAAAACGATATTTTATATCCCATGGCCCAGCAGGTTTTGACCGAAGAAGAATTGGCAGGAATGGGGCATTTGTGCGAGGAAATAAAGAATAGAAAATAAAGAGTCAGGCGCTCGCTTGACTCTTTTTTTATTTCTGGTAAACTTTTTTCGGCACCTTAAAATCAAAAAAAGGAGGGAGAATGCCAGAAAGAATTTTTAGGGAGATGATCCAGGCAAAATTTAATGAAAGAAAGTCGGTCTGCGTTGGTTTGGATGCGGATTCTGATAAAATCCCTGAAGCAATCAAAAAAGGAGAAGATCTGGGAATGGCGCGTTTTAATTTCGCCATTGTTAATGCAACAAGCGATTTGGTCTGCGCCTACAAGCCGAATATTGCTTTTTATGAAAGCTTGGGAGCGTTTGGAATAGTATCGCTCAAGGCAACCGTAGGTTACATCAAAACCGTTGCGCCTGATGTGCTTATAATTGGCGACATGAAGAGAGCTGATATCGGCAATACTAATTTGGGGTACATCAAGGCGGCTTTCGAGTACTTCGGCTTTGACGCGATAACCGTTCATCCATATCTTGGCAGAGAAGCATTGCAGCCGTTTTTAGACCAGAAAGATAAGGGAATTTTTGTTCTTTGCCGCACATCAAACAAAGGAGCAAAAGAGTTCCAGGACTTGAAAGTCGTGGTAGGGGACAGATATATTCCCTTATATCAATATGTGGCCCACAGAGTAGCTGCTGATTGGAATCAAAACAATAACTGCGGTTTGGTAGTTGGAGCGACTTATCCCGAAGAATTAGCCCAAGTCCGGGCGGTTGTCGGCGATGATATGCCGATTCTCGTTCCTGCTATTGGCGCTCAAGGCGGAGATTTGGAAAAGACAATTAAAGCCGGAAAGAAAAATATGATTATCAATGCCAGCAGGTCAATTATTTTTGCTTCTTCTGGCTCTGATTTTGCTGAAGCTGCAAGGAGAGAAACCCTTAAGCTCCATGAAGCGATTAACGGGTATTCCACGAAGGGAGGAGAGAACAATGGGGAAAAATAAAATAGAGGCGATGTTCGAGCAATGCGGCGCGATACTTGCAGGGCATTTTATTTTAACTTCAGGGAGGCATAGCGATAGGTATTTAGAAAAGGCATTAGTTTATACCGATCCAGAGCGAGTTTCAAACTTGTGTTTTGATTTGGGCTCTAAAGTTAGAGGCATACGCATCGAAGCAGTGGTGGGGCCTGCTGTTGGAGGAGTAGGTTTGTCTTTAATGACTGCCTATCATATTGCCAGTCTTGCCAATTACAAGGTTTTATCGCTGTTCACGGAGAAAAACAAAGAAGGCAAGCAAACTTTAAAACGAGGATACCAGAAATTGATAGCCGGCAAAAAGGTTTTGATTGTTGACGATATTTTGACTACCGGCGGCTCTGTCAAAGAGGTTGCAGATGAGGTTGCGAGGGCTGGGGGAAAGGTGGTGGCAGTAGCTGTTTTATGCAACCGAGGAGGCATAATTTCAGAAAAGCTTGGTTATCCGCTTTTACATCTCTGGGAAACGAACATTGAGAGCTGGACGCCGGAGTTCTGCCCTTTGTGCCAAAAAGGCATTCCAATAACTAATCTTAAATAGCCCATTTTGGGCTATTTTTCTTTGCCCCGAGCTTGTGAGATGGGTTAGTTTTCCACACCCTAGGGGCTTGATTTCAAGTCAATTTTGAGGTAAAATAGAGTAATGGCTAAAACGAAGGGCAGTTTAAATTTGCTTAAAAATAAGGCTAAAAAAGAGATAGATTCGGCTAAAGACCTAAAAGATTTGGACCTTATTTACAAAACATATTTGGGCGACGAAAGCGAACTCGCCCAGATTTTGCGTTCTTTGAAAGATTTATCCAAAAAGAAAAAAGCGAAGATCGGCAAAGAAGCCAACGAGCTTAAAAATTTCTTAAAAATTAAATTTACAGAAGCAGCCGCCGCTTTAAAAGAAAAAGCAGAAAAAGAGAAAGAGATGAAAGAATGGTTTGACATTACGGTTCCAGGCAAAAAAGCTGTTTCTGGCCATTTGCACCCCATAACTTTAGTGCGCAGGAAGACTGAGGAAGTTTTCCAAAGCATGGGTTTTTCGGTAATAGAGGGGCCGGAAATGGAAGAAGAGTGGTATAATTTTGACGCCTTGAATATTCCTAAAAATCATCCTGCCAGAGATCTTTGGGACACTTTTTATTTGAAAAACGGGTTGCTTTTGCGCACCCATACCAGCCCGGTCCAGATTCGCTATATGGAAAAAAATCAGCCGCCTTTAAGGATTATCGTTCCAGGCCGTTGTTTTCGGCATGAAGCCACTGATTTTTCGCACGAGATAAATTTTTACCACGTGGAGGGTTTGATGGTCGGCGAGGGAATATCGGTTGCTAATTTTAAAGCTATAATCGAGGAATTTTTCAGGAAGTTTTTTGGCAAACCGATGGAAATTCGCTTTCGCCCCAGTTATTTTCCGTTTGTGGAACCTGGTTTCGAGATAGATATGAAGTGGAATAATGAATGGCTGGAAATGATGGGAGCGGGCATGGTCCACCCGAATGTTTTTAAAAACGCCGGGTTGCCCCCCCACCAAATTAATGGCGGGGGGTGGCAGGGTTTTGCTTTTGGAATAGGATTGGAAAGATTGGCAATGATAAAATATAAAGTTGAAGATATTCGGTTATTCTATGGTGGGGATTTAAAATTTTTAAACCAGTTTTAATTATGATTTTTTCATACAATTGGCTGCAGTCTTTTTTTAACAGGAAATTGCCCAAACCAGATAAGCTGGCTGAGCTTTTAACTATGCGCAGTTTTGAGGTAGAAGAAGTAAAGAAAACAGGCAGCGACTGGGTTTTAAATATTGACGTTTTGCCGAATAGGGCTGGAGATTGTTTTTCTCATTTGGGAATTGCCAGAGAAGCAGCTGCGCTTTTGAATTTTAATTTTGCCGCGAGCGCGGGAAAATTAAAGCTGATTGAAGATAAGAACTTGAAAGCAAAAGATTTTGTTTCGATTGAAGTGAAGTCTCAATCGTGCTGCCCCAGATATACAGCTAGAGTTATTGCCGATGTTAAGGCGGGCCCTTCTCCTAAGTGGCTTAAAGATCGCCTAGAGGTTTGCGGCTTGAATTCGATCAATAATATCGTGGATGCCGCCAATTATGTAATGCTGGAAACCGGCCAGCCATTGCATGCCTTTGATTTGGAGAAACTCGAAGATAAAAAAATCATTGTCAGGTTTGCCAAAGAAGGGGAGAAGATCACTACTTTAGATAATCAAGTATTTAATTTGGATTCAAAAATATTAGTCATTGCCGATGCTAAAAAACCGGTGGCCATTGCCGGAATCAAGGGAGGAAAGCTGCCGGAAATTGACGAGTCGACAAAAACTATAGTTTTGGAATCTGCTAATTTTGATTCAAGCATTATCCGCAAGGGATCAAAAGAGTTGAATCTAAAAAGCGACGCATCTTTAAGGTTTGAGCATAAAATCGACCCCAATTTGGCAGAAACGGCAATTAACAAAGCTGCTATTTTGATTTCGCAAATTGCAGGCGGAAAAATCGTTTCCGGATTGATTGATTTTTACCCGCAGAAAGTTTATCCCAAAAAGATAAAGTTGGATTTAAATTATGCAGAAAGCTTGCTCGGAGTTAAAATCCCAGTAATGGCAGTTAAGGATATTTTATCAAGGCTCGGTTTTAAAATTAAAAATTTAAAATTAAAAATTTTTGATGTGGAAGTGCCTACGTTCAGATTGGACGTTTCCGTGCAGGAAGATTTGATTGAAGAAGTCGGCAGGATTTACGGTTACGATAAAATACCGGCTGTTTTCCCGACGGCTTCTCTGATTCCGCCCCAAAGGAACGATAATATATTTTGGGCTGATATAGTAAAAGACATATTCAGGGAAATGGGCTTTACCGAAGCATATAATTATTCTTTCCAGAAAGAGTTAGGGGAAGTGGAAGTGGAAAATCCCCAAAGCCAGGAATACAGATATTTAAGGCCGAGTTTAATCCCGAATCTATTAAGGAATATCGAAAAAAATATAGGGAGCTTTAACCAGATTAAGATTTTTGAATTAGGGAAAGTTTTCAGAGACAAAACGGAAAAAACAATGCTGACGGGAGTAGTTTCCGGAGAAGATTTCTATCGGTTAAAGGGCATTATGGATTTGCTTTTTGATAAGTTGGGCATAGCTAAAGTTTGGTATGATGATTATCAGGCTACGCCGGAAGACAGCCATGCCTCATTATGGAATTTCAAAAAATCCGCGGAAATCAAAGTTGGTGACATTGAGGTTGGATTTTTAGGCGAGTTAAAAAATGATCCGAGATTAACGGCTTTCGATCTGGATTTTGAGAAATTAAAAACTTTAGCCACAGAAGAAAAAGAATACAGGCCGATTTCCAAGTATCCTGCCACTATCAGGGATTTGGCTGTTTTAGTGCCTCCTCTGACGCGGGTGGAAGAAGTTTTGAATGTTATAGAAACAGCCGGAGGATCTTTAGTTATAGATGTTGACTTGTTTGATATTTATCAGGGAGACGAGATAGCAGACGGGAAGAAAAATTTGGCTTTTCATATTATTTATCAGGCACAGGACAGGACTTTGACGTCCATTGAAGTGTATAAAATTCATCAAAATATTATTAAAGCGTTAGAAGAAAATCCAACATGGCAAGTAAGAAAATAAACACAGCAAAAAAAGATTCAGGTTATGAGGCTAAAGACATATATGTCTTGGAGGGGTTGGAGCCCGTGAGAAAAAGGCCGGGAATGTATATTGGGACCACAGGGCCTGAAGGGCTTCATCATCTGATTTGGGAGTGCGTGGATAATTCTATTGATGAGGCCATGGCCGGCTACGCTAAAAATATTACAGTTTCTCTTTTGCCCGGCAACAGAGTGTCAACAGCCGACGATGGCAGGGGAATTCCGGTAGAAAAGCATCCTCAAACCAAAAAATCAGCCTTGGAAACAGTTATGACCACTTTGCACGCCGGCGGCAAGTTTGGAGGCGAGGCGTATAAAGTTTCGGGCGGGCTTCACGGCGTGGGAGTTTCGGTTGTCTGCGCTCTTTCCAAATGGATGAAGGCGGAAGTTTGCCGAGATGGCGCAAGATACGCTCAAGAGTATGTCCGCGGCAAACCGCAAATGGCCGTGAAAAAGGTTGGCTCCTGCCGGCAAACCGGCACTATTGTTACCTTTGAGCCGGATGCCGAAATTTTTAAAGACACTAATTTTGATTTTAAAAGAATCTTAAACCATCTTCGCCAGCAGGCCTATTTAACCCGCGGCGTAAAAATTACTATTGAAGATCGCCGCGCTCCGCAATTAATTAGTTATGTTTTTTATTTTGAAGGCGGGGTGAAGTCTTACGTTAAATATTTGGTCGCAGGCCAGGCCTTAACACACAATGTTATTTTTTACACCAGCGGAGAGAAAGACGGCATTTTAGTGGAAGCGGCTTTTCAGTATACCAACGAAATAGAGCCCTATGAAGAGAGCTTTGCCAATAATATTCATACAGGAGAGGGCGGAAGCCATCTTACCGGCTTCAGGGCGGCTTTGACGCGATCTTTGAACGATTACGCTAAGAAAAATAACTATTTTAAAGGGGAAGATGAAAGTTTAAGCGGTGAAGATGTCAGAGATGGATTGACAACGGTTGTATCAGTGAAAATAAGAGAGCCGCAGTTTGAGGGCCAAACTAAAGCCAAGTTAGGCAATCCTGAAGCTAAAGTAGCTGTGGAGGCGGTGACTTCCGACGGTTTGGCTGATTTTCTGGAAAGAAATCCCCAGGACGCCAGAGCCATAATTGAGAAATGCCTTTTAATGGCTAAAGCCAGGAAAGCTGCCAAGGCGGCTCGCCAGACTATCTTAAGAAAGGGAGCATTGGAAGGGCTGGCTTTGCCGGGAAAACTTTCTGACTGCAGTTCAAGAAATGCCGAGGAATCCGAATTATATATTGTGGAAGGAGAATCTGCCGGCGGCAGCGGACGCCAGGCCAGAGACAGGCATTTTCAGGCCATACTGCCCTTAAGAGGCAAGATTTTAAACGTTGAGAAAGCCAGGCTGGATAAAATGCTGGACTCAAAAGAAATAAAATCTTTGATTATTGCTTTGGGAACCGCCATTGCGGATGATTTTGACATATCTAAATTAAGGTACCACAAAATTATTATTATGACTGATGCCGACGTTGACGGCTCTCATATCAGAACCTTGCTTTTGACTCTTTTTTACAGGCATTTTAAGTTAATGATCGAGCAGGGGCATATTTATATCGCCCAGCCGCCGCTTTACAGAATTCAGGCCGGTAAAAGAATAGAATACGCATATGTCGAAGCGGATAAATCGGAAATTTTGGAGGATATGAAGAAGGAAACGAAAATCACCCCTTCCATCCAGCGCTATAAGGGCTTGGGAGAAATGAATCCCGAGCAATTATGGGAAACAACAATGAATCCGGAGAACCGCGTTTTATTAAAAGTAACAATCGATGACGCGAAATCTGCTGACCGAATTTTTGATACTTTAATGGGCGATGAAGTGCTGCCCAGGAAGAAGTTTATTCAGGCCTACGCAAAAAGCGTAAAGAATTTGGATATATAGTATGGCTGATGAATTTGATAAAAAAGGAATCATGAAAGCAATGGCCGTGGCTTTAACTATTTCCGTTTTGGGAATAGTGGTTTTGGGCTGGCAGTACCGGCGCCTGGAAAAGCAGCAGCTGCCTGCTTTGGAAGAAAAAATAGAGCAGAATTCAGCCCAAGATGTTTTGGAAAGGTTCTTGGCAACAAGAGCCGATATTCTTTTGACTGAAAGGGCCATGGAGCAGAAGTTGCAAGGAGATTTTTGGCCGGAAGACAATTTGCACAATTACGAGATTGTAAAAGTTGAAAAACCAGCTAATGATAGTTATAAATTTGTTATCAAAGCAGGAGATTTGGTTGAAATAATCACTTTAACTAAAATCCTCGGCAAATACTACATAGATTCTATTGAAATGGCAGGTTAGGTATCAGTTTGACATAATTGTTTAGTTTTGCTAATATAGGAATTGAACCCCGCGAGGGCGTTTTTAAAAACCAATGACCGCAAAAATAGCCACTTTTTTAAAGGAGGTCCGTTTGGAGATAAAAAAAGTCAATTGGCCCACCAGGCCGCAAACTTTCAGGTACACACTGATTGTTTTGGGCATTTCGGGAGCCATAGCTTTCTTTTTGGGCGGGTTTGATTTTATAATCACATTCATAATCAATAAGTTTGTATTGTAAATGCCGAAACAACAAATAGAGCAGCAAAAAAATTGGTACGTCATTCATACTTATTCCGGCTATGAGGATGCCGTAGCTACCGCCCTTAAACAAAGAGTGGAGTCTTTGGGCATGGAAGACAAAATTTTCAACGTCATAGTCCCCAAAGAAAAAAAGATTAAAATCAAAGAAGGAAAAAGGAAAGTGGTTGAAGAGAAGATTTACCCAGGATATGTTTTAGTGGAAATGATTGTTACCGATGACAGCTGGTATGTCGTAAGAAATACCCCGAATGTCACCGGTTTTGTGGGAGCTGGCACCACTCCCGTGCCCGTATCTTTGCAGGAGATTGAAATTTTAAAGAAAAAAATGGGCGTTGAAACTCCCCAGTTCAAAATTGACGTCCAGCTGGGCGATGCGGTAAAAATTACCGACGGGCCCTTTAAAGATTTTGACGGCAAAGTTTCAGAGATTGACCAAGAAAGAGGCAAGGTCAAGGTATTGGTCAACATGTTCGGGAGGGATACCCCGGTAGAGTTAGATTCTTTACAGATTAAGAAAATTTAAGATATTCGGAAATCAATCCATTGATTATGAAAATTTTATTAGTCTATCCTAAATATCCCGAAACTTTTTGGAGTTTTAAGCACGCTTTGAAATTTATCGGCAAAAAAGCGACTTTTCCGCCATTGGGACTTTTAACCGTAGCTGCCATGCTTCCTTCAGATTGGCAAAAGAAATTAGTTGACATGAACGTTGAAAACCTGGGAGATAGCGATATAAAATGGGCAGATTATATTTTTA